>DEUU01000222.1 GCA_002362735.1 Dehalococcoidia bacterium UBA3254 | reverse complement strand
TATCCGGCATCTGACATCAACTGCCGTGCTGTTTTTAAGTTGTAGGTGTATTCCTGCTGGAGGCTGGCAGGCCAACTGCTGAATGGAACGGCCCAACCGGTTAAGACCGGCGGCGTTAGTCCTGCAGGTGTGCCGTCGACAGTGCCACCATAATAGTTTTTAGCTATCGATGGACGGTCAATTGCCATGTCCATGGCCTTTCTAATCCTGATATCGGTAAACGGTGCTTTATCAACTCGGAAATCAAGGCCCCAGCCTGCATTGGGAACTGTGAATGACTGTATATCCGGGTTAGTCTTTTTAATATTGTCTACCTGCTGCCAGGTAAGACCGCCGCCCGCAGGTCCGCCAAATCCCATGAAATCTATTTGGCCGGTGCGTAAAGCCGCAATTGCAGTGGATGTATCGGGTATAATCAGTATTTTACAGGTATCGGCGTAAGGAAGCTGATTCTGCGGATAACGCTCGTCAGTACCCCAGTAGGTTGGATTCTTACTGAAAGTGGCTGCTGTGCCGGCATTAAAATCAGACTCTATCCAGGGACCGGTTCCTATAGCCAGTTTGTAATCCTTGATAAGCTGCGTGCCGTCAGGATTCATCGGAGATGCCTGTATTGCTTCAGGGGGGGCTATCTGGTGGAAGGTTGCCGGTTCCATCATAGAGACAAGTCCTATCGATGTAGGATACTTGAAAGTAATTTGAACAGTGTAGGTATCCAGAGCAGTTACTTGCTTCATCAGTTGAACGAAACTGGTGTTATAAGGAGTGGGTTTGGTATAGCCATCACCGCTCCCCAGCTCCCGGTGATACCAGAATTCGACATCGCGGGCAACGAACTCCCGCCCATTTACCGGAGCCAGGTTCTGCCAGTGAACTCCATGGCGGAGATTAATAACAAGAGTCTGCGGGTCGGTCACCTTCCAGCTTTCCGCCAGAGTACCGATATTGTAGTCTTCCGGAGTCCAGCCTGACTTGAAAGGCCAGTCCTTCCGGTCGATCGTCCAGTTATAACCGAACAATGTTTCGAATTGGTATAGCTGTCCGCCGAACGGTCCGCCGTACCATGGGTCAAAAGTGGGGTTGATTGCGGGTACCCAATACGTGATAGTGCCGCCATACTGGGGCTGTCCCAGACTGTCCCACCAGTGCACCTGAGTTGAAGTGGGAGACGGGGTAGATACGGTAGTAGGAGTAGAAGAAGCCGGTAGACTGGTAGTACTTGTTGGTGGACCGGATGAAGTCGTTGTCGATGGCGGTTGTTCTGTTGTAGAAGTAGTACTCGAATTTTGTGTACAGGATGCAATAATGCAAGAAGTAACTACGAGCATCGATAAAACCAGGTAGATTAATTTCCTTTTCATTCATTCCTCCATCCCATCTTTTGTATTACTTTGAAATCTACTATCTTCAGCTTACAATATTTTGACCTCCACTAAAAATATCATGTCAAAAATAAAAACAGAACCATGCAACTTTAAGAAAGATCTTTCGGAGATGTGATTCCAACTAATTTTGCTGCCGAACCGGATGGCTCAGCACACGGTTCCATTATGAGTGTATTCTGCAGAGTAGCACTGACTGATTACACAAGTCAATTCGCGATGGTCTTTTGTCTTGCCGTGATAAAGGAGAAATTGTTTCTTTCTATTTTTTTCAGGTATTTAAGTATACCGGTGCTTGAACCAGATTATGGAACTTAACAATATTTATTATTTAGTGTACTAAGTATTAAATAATCATTAATAAATTAATGTCAATGTAATGTTGAACAATCAGAATATAGAGAATATTATAATAAGCATTAATATTACTTAATCACAAAATAATTATTTACGAGATAGAAAAGGAAGTAGATGTTATCGTTAGGTGAATTCCTCTTGTGTAGAGCAGTACACAGGGTTTGTGATGAAATAGGCAAGTATGAGGAAATGCCGGTTATTGTTAAGTTTGGCTTCTTACCGAAAGTGAGAATCAGAAGATGTTACACTTATGATTATTTAAATAGATTGGACGATGATATTAACATAGATTAAAGGTACACCGGTGCTGATCGTGTACCGTTTATTTAAAAACAACAAAAGGAGACTTTCCATGATAATAGACATGTTTTCTCATATTATACCTGAACGGTGGTTAACTGCCCTTGTAAAGGCAAACCCGAAGGTACATGTGGACGCTCGCCGCTTGTTTCCGGCAGCGGTTGATCTTAATATAAGGTTCCGCCTGATGGAACGATACCCGAATGTTCTGGAGGTACTCACGGTAGCCAGACCGTCACCTATTGAGGAACTGGTTACCAGTCAGCAGGCTACGAAACTGGTCAAAATTGCTAATGATGAACTTGCCGAGTTAGTTATGAGATACCCCAACAAGTTTGCCGCTGCTGTTGCGGAGATTAACCTGGACGACATAGATGCCTCTTTGGCCAAGACCGATAGAGCAATTACTCAATTAGGGTTAAAAGGAGTCCAGATATCATCTTCCCTGCATGATGAATTACCGGGTAATCCGAAGTTTATGCCTTTATATGAAAAAATGGCGAAATATGACCTCCCGATATGGATACATCCCAAGCTTGGTGGTAGGGGTACTACCGGTCTGGAGACAGGTCCGGCGATGGAAAGACTAGTGGATGCCGGAGTTATGGATGCGTTTCCAAACATTAAATTTATTACTCATCACTGTGGTGGAGGCATGCCTTTCTTTATGCACCGCATGAGTCTTCCCTCAGGGGCCGGGAGAGGCACCACCCACCGCGTCGACATGCTGCAGAAATTCTATGGTGATACGGCTACTATAGGCACAGCTGGACTGATGTGCGGTTATGAGTTCTTTGGTCCTGACCACATGGTCTTCGGCAGTGATACACCGCTTGGTGCCACCTTCGGCCAGACTGTCAATGGCATCCCCTGAATTAGAAAAAATGAACATTCCCGCTGTTGAAAAAGAAAAGCTGTTCACAGGTAATGCCCGACGCCTTTTAAAGCTGGCTATCTGAAATGACGATTGTAACCTAATTGAGCGTTTTCCGCTTTCTAAATTTATTTATATTTTCTTTCTTTCAGTATCTATTTATCTATTCCTATGGCAGCATAGTAGCCACTGGTAACACATTGTTTTATCTTACCCGCCGTGCGGCAGTCACCAATGGTTTGTACATGGGGCGCCAGACCTAGAAATTTCGCAGTCTCTTCCGGATT
>DEUU01000425.1:23279-32341 GCA_002362735.1 Dehalococcoidia bacterium UBA3254 | reverse complement strand
CGCTATACACGCCCTAATGGGACCAAGCCATGCAGGACCGCATGAACCGGATCACCAGCGACCGTATGCGGCTTTTGGGTATCAATCCGCAGGATAGTGCTTCGGTGAAGAGTTACCGAGAAATCGGCGGGAGACTATTCCGCGCTCCGGTGCTGGTTATTCTTTGTATGGATAAAGCTCTGCCGATGTGGTCGGTTTTTGATATCGGGCTTATAGCACAAACAATCATGCTGGCCGCCCGAGAATATGGAGTAGATTCTATTATCGCACAATCCTTTGTCAACTATCCGGATATACTACGCAAGGAACTGGGTATCCCTGATAATGTGCAGATTGTTACCGGCATAGGGCTAGGATATCAAAATCCCGAGAGTATTATTAACACTTACCGCAGTCCGCGCCGTTCTGTACCAGAGGTAGTAACCTTCAAAGGATTCTAGTAAAAATCAAACCTGAATAAAAAAGGAAGGGACATATGATGCTGTCTCTTCCTTTTTTCATTAAGACCGGATTCAGTTAATCGAGGGGCAAATCAATCTTATAATTTTTTAAGGTTTCTTTGATCTGAGAAGCTGATTTGGCATCCGGTTCCACCAGAGGCAAACGGGGTTTCCCGACCTTAAAACCCACCTGATTCAAAGCATATTTCACAGGAACAGGATTGGAGACCACAAAAAGTACTTTCATGATCGGCATGAGATTGAGATGAATGGCGGCGGCTTCCTTAACTTTTCCCGCCAGGAACTTGTTCATCATATCTTTCATCTGCAAACCTACCAGATGAGACGCTACGCTGATAATCCCGTAGCCTCCTATGCTCATCATGGGCAGAGTATCGGCATCATTCCCACTCCAGACAATAAAGCCTTTTTTAGCTCCGGCGATAATCTTGCCAATTTCTTCCATGTTCCCGCTGGCTTCTTTGATCCCGATGATATTGCTGATCTGGCTCAGTTTAATAACGGTTTCAGAAGAAAGACTGACCACGGTTCTGGAAGGCACATTGTAAAGAATACACGGCAGCTTGGTATTTTCAGCAATCGTCTTGAAATGTTCATATAAACCATCTTGAGTAGGCTTATTATAATACGGGGTCACCAGCAAACAGGCATCGACGCCAACTTTCTCTGCACTTTGAGTAGCTTCAACTGCTTCCATTGTGCTATTGCTGCCTGTCCCGGCTATGATAGACCCATTGTTTCCGACAACTGACCTGACCTCGGTATAAAGCTTTAATTCCTCGTCATGGGTAAGGGTAGGTGATTCTCCCGTAGTACCGGAAAGCACCAAACCGTCGCTTCCGGACTTCAGGCAGGCCAAGGCCAGTTTACAGGCCTGTTTATAATCCACCCGGCCTTTTTCATCAAATGGGGTTACCATGGCTGTAATTAATCTTCCTAGCTCTTTCATCTTTGACTTTTTGGTTTTAACCACCCTTTTTTATTTATTTCTTCAGCAATCTGCACTAGATTCAATGCAGAGCCTTTGCGAATATTATCCGCCACCGCCCACAACGACAGACCTTTCAAATTAAAAGTATCCTGACGAATCCGGCCTACCATCACCAAATCCGTACCCGCAGCCATTCTCGGATGAGGATAAAGATTGATGTCCGTGTCATCAACAAGTTTTACACCCGGAGTTTCTGCCAAAATGTCACTGGCTGTTTCAGAATTTATTTCATTGGTAAATTCAATGGTGATTGACTGGCAATGACCTTTAAAAGTCGGAACCCGTACGCAAGTCGCCGAAACCAGAATATCATTATGATGCAGAATTTTTCGGGTTTCTTCAAGCAGTTGCCACTCTTCTTTAGTATACCCGTTATCCAAAAAAACATCTACTTGTGGAAGTACATTAAATCCAATTTCATGAGGAAAGATTATCGGTCTGGGGCTCTCACCCGCCATAATTTGTTGAGTCTGGAGAGTCAACTCATCCATGGCCGCCTGACCCATACCAGAGGTAGACTGATAACTGGAAACGACCACCTTTTTTACTAGATTCACTTTATGTAAAGGGTATAAAATAGAATTTAATATTATAGTCGAACAACCAGGACTGGAGATGATATGGTGTTTTTCTTTTATTTCTGCGGCATTGATTTCAGGTATTATTAATGGTACTTGCGGATCCATTCGGTGAACCGAACTACTATCGATTACGGTAGCTCCTGCCTGTACTGCCCCAGGTAACCAATGATGGCTGGTGTTATCGCCTGCAACAAAGAAGACGATATCTGCTTTAGCAAAGGTATTCTGTTCAGAAGCATGACTCAAAGCCTGCACCGGATACGCTTTGTGAATTCCTGAAACAGATTTCTCTCCGATACCTTCAGCACTAAAAAGGTCCAGGCTGGCAAAAGGAAAATTACGCTCTTCCAATATCCTGACCAGCTCCTGCCCTACAAGTTCCCGAGCCCCAACAACAGCGACATGATATTGTTCCACGATTTTCTCCCCCCTTTTGGACAAGCTATCAGAAAACAGCTAATAAAATAATAAAGACCTGTTTTTGACCTCTGATAACTTACCTTCTCTCCTTTTATTATAGATTAAGAAGGTTGTCCAACCCCTGTATCAGTCCCTGCTGTTTGATCACTGCCTGGATCGCTAAAAGGACACCCGGAACATAACATTCCCGGTTAATGGTATCATGACGAATTGTCAGTGTCTGTCCAGGTCCCCCAAATATGACTTCCTGATGGGCCATAAGGCCGGGGAGACGAACTGAGTGGACCGAGATTCCACCTACTTTTTCGCCTCGGCTAGGATAATTCTTTCCCTCATCTGCGGCTTGAGAAAATGGTTTTCCACGATAAGCTACCATGGCTTTAGCCGTATTTAATGCCGTCCCGGAAGGCGCATCTATTTTTTGATTATGATGCAACTCAATTATTTCAGCATAGTCCATATACTTTGCAGCCAGTTTGGCAAAATACATCATCAGAACTGCGCCCAGAGCAAAGTTAGACGCTAATATGATACCTGTCTGATTAGACCGGGCTAATGCATCCATCTCGACAATATTCTCTGGTTTGAATCCGGTGGTGCCAATGACGAGATTCACTTTACTTTTCGCAGCCAGCCGGACGGCCGGCATCGTAGCCGCGGGGAGGGTAAAGTCCACCATAACTTCAGGCCTGGTAGTTGTTAATATTTGATCCAGATCGGAAGAAAAAGGAATCGACACTCCACCTCCCAGATCCAGTTTTCCTCCAGATGCTTTTATATCCACTGCGCCCACAAGCTGAATTTCTGGGGTTTTTCCGAGAGAATTTACCAGGACTTGTCCCACTTTTCCAGAAGCACCAAATATGACCGTTTTTATTGGCTGCATTATTAACCTCTTACAAAAATATTTATTCGCTAAATATCCGAATAATTGAATTATAGATAAGCTTAAAGGTTTCATCAATAACTATTTCTGTGGTCAAATAAAGAAGCTGGCTAAACTCATTAACCTGTTTAGCCAGCTTCGATTTAATCTTTTAAGAATTACCGTCTTTCTTCGAAACGGTGAGGTCTGCCACCACCTCCACCACCCCGGGGCGGATAACCATCGCGCGGCCTTCTTTGTTCAGGACGGGGAGCCCTTGGTTTCTCTTCACCGGGTTTCTCAAACATAGCTTTACGGGATAAATTCACCCGGCCCATATGATCAATGTCAATGACTTTTACGGTAATCTCATCACCGACTTTGACTATATCTTCGACTTTCGCTACCCGGTAATCGGCCAGCTCGCTGACGTGGACCAAACCCTCTTTACCCGGCACCAGCTCAACCATAGCTCCGAAATTCAATATACGACTCACTTTACCGGTATAGATAGCGCCAACTTCAATTTCTTTTGTGAGTCCTTCAATAATCTCGATTGCTCTCTGGGCAGATTTTTCATCCGATGAACCAATGACCACAGATCCACTATCATCTATATCAATAGTGCTCTTTGTTTGCTCGATAATCGACCGGATCATCTTGCCTCCGGGTCCGATTACAGTACCGATTTTCTCAGGGTTGATTTTAATCTTATACATCCGGGGCGCATAAGGACTCATATTCGGTCTTGGGGCACTGATAGCTTTCAGCATTATTCCGAGAATAAACAACCTCCCGTCATGTGCCTGACGGATCGCCTGATTCAACATCTCCAGGCTAATTCCCTTGAGTTTAATATCAAGTTGTAAGGCTGTAATGCCCTCATCAGTGCCGGCCACCTTAAAATCCATGTCGCCATAGAAATCTTCAACACCGGCAATATCATTCAAAATCGCGAAGTTGCCTTTATCATCTGTAACCAGTCCCATGGCGATACCGGAAACAGGTTTTTTAATCGGCACGCCAGCATCCATCAAAGCCAAAGTACTGGCACAGGTGCTGCCCATAGATGTGCTTCCATTCGAACCAAGGACTTCAGAAACCAGACGGATGGTATAAGGAAATTCCTCTTCAGTAGGGACTACAGGTAATAAAGCCCGTTCCGCCAGAGCACCGTGACCGATTTCCCGGCGGCCAACTGTGCCGATACGGCCAGTCTCTCCAGTCGAGAATGGAGGAAAGTTATAGTGATGGATATAGTGTTTGGTTTCCTCAATTCCAAGACCATCCAGTTGCTGCCTCTCACTCATTGAACCGAGAGTAGCAATCGTCATAACCTGAGTCTCACCACGGTTGAATAGACCCGAGCCGTGAGTCCTGGGGAGGAATCCTACCTCACATGAAATAGGCCTGATATCGAGAAAGCCACGTCCATCCATGCGGCGGTGATCTTCCAGGACGCTCTTTCTCATCAAAGCTTTCATCTGGAGATCAAAGGCGTAATCGATATCATCGACAGCGAATTTGTCCTTGAGTTTTTCAGAGAGCTCTTTTTTGAGGTTATTTTCGATACCCTGCCGTGTCTCTCTATCTACCTGGCCGATGCAAGAGTTCATCCCCTGACCGGAGATAGCAAGCACCTCTGACACTACTTCAGGTTTATTCCAGGGCGCAGGAGCTTCCAGTTTGGGTTTTTGAATGCCTCTTATAAACTCTTCTTGAAGTTCATTAATAGCCTGGTTTGCTTCATGACCAAATGTCAGAGCTTCACCTATGATATCTTCTGGAATTTCACGAGCCCCGGCTTCAACCATGACCACGTTCTTATAAGTGCTGCAAACAACCAGATCCAGCGAACTTTCGGCGAGCTTAGGAAGGGTAGGGTTCAAAACAAATTCTCCCTCCAAACGCCCAACGGTGACACCCGATACGGGCCCTTCAAACGGAATCTCTGAAATAGATAAAGCGGCTGAGGCGCCAATGATACCCAGCATATTAGGATCATTTTCCTGGTCCGTTGATAGTACAGTTACAATAATTTGAATATCATGACGCCAGCTTTTGGGCAACAACGGACGAATAGTACGATCAGTGAGTCGACTGGCCAGAGTGGCATCCTGACTTGGACGTCCCTCTCTTCGAATAAAACCGCCGGGGATTTTACCGGCGGCATACATTCTCTCTTCGTAATCTACCGTTAAAGGAAGGAAATCTACCCCTTCCCTGATATTGGCACTCATTACTGCCGTAACGAGGACTACTGTATCTCCATAGCTTACCAGAACAGAACCACTTGCTTGTTTGGCTAATTTGCCAGTTTCAATCGTAAGTCTCCGACCGGAGATTTCTCGCGAAACGGATTTAGGTTCGATCAAATATTTTATCTCCCTAATTTATTACTTGCGCAGACCGAGTTTACCAATTACGGCATGATAACGGTCAACGTCTTCCTTACTCAGGTAATTTAATAATCTTCTTCTCTGACCTACCAATTTTAGCAGACCACGTTGAGTATTATAATCATGCTTACTAACGGCCATATGACGGGTTAACTGATTAATTCTTTCAGTCAGGATAGCAACCTGTATTTCAACTGAACCCGTATCTCCCTCACTCGTTTTGAAGGATTCAATAATGCTGGTTTTTTTTGCTTTTATCAATTCAATGCTCCCGAATTAATCTTATGCCACATATATCTAGATTTATCATAAATCAAAAAATTATACCATATCTTGCTTACCTATGTAAATTTTAGCTTCTTCCCAAAGAGCGTTTTGTTGATCGAAAGAAAGCTGCCCTAATTTTAGACCCCGCTCTCGGCATAATTGCTCCATATAGCTAAACCGCTTGTAAAACTTGCGGTTAGCATTTCTTAACGATGACTCCGGATCAATTACCATACGCCGGGCAATATTAACCATCGTGAATAACAAGTCGCCAAATTCATCATCTTTCTCTTGCTGGCTGTTGGCTTGTTTGAATTCCTTCATTTCCTCGGCCAGTTTTTCGATCACTCCATCGATATTCTCCCAATCAAAACCGATTTGAGCTGCCCTTCTTTGAATATCTTGGCTGTAAGCTAAAGCCGGCATCTGGCGCGGAACGTTATCAAGAATCGAAGCTTCCGCATCCCGCTCTTTCTCCTTTATCGCTTCCCAATTGTGGGAGACCTCTTCGGCACTATTTACCTTAATATCGCCAAATACGTGAGGGTGACGCCGAATCAGTTTGATATTAATACTCTTGATGACATCTTCTATATCAAACTCCTGGTTTTCGCAAGCTATTTGACTATGCAGCACAATCTGTAATAAAAGGTCACCCAATTCCTGGCGAAGTTTTTGGGTATTAGCTTCATCAAGGGCTTCAAGAACCTCATAGCTCTCTTCCAGAAGAAACTCTCTTAAGGAAATATGGGTCTGCTTTTTATCCCAGGGACAACCGTTCTTACCACGTAATTTAGCAATAATTTCCACAAGATTGGAAAATTCTTTCTGATAGCGGTCCGTCAAAATATTTATCCCCTCTTTCTATACTAACAAAGAAATTATAGAGAGTTTACACCTCATAGAGCAAATCACCTCGAAAATGATAAAATAGACCTCTGGAAGGTCTCCTGTTTAAACAGCAGAACAAACCAAGAAGATTCTGTTATTATCAAAATTAACAGTTCGTTGATATAGAATGAGAGGGAGGAGGGTTGAGTTGAGGAAAGTCTGGCAATTTTTCAGCTCTTTGAGGCTCGCATTAATTCTGATACTGATCCTGGTGGGATTGAGTTTGATCGGCACCTTCGTCTTACAGATAACACCGGAATACAAAGCAGATATTGAAAGCAATCTCTGGTGGTTACAGAACGTCGCTCAGCCGGCAACAGGCCCGTGGTACCCGGTTCTGAATTTCCTCGGTCTATTCGATGTCTTCCACTCCTTCTGGTTTCTCGTGGCGGGTTCGCTGTTAATAATCAGCATTATTATTTGCAGCCTTAACAGAATGAAGCAAACACAGGCCAACATGTCATCAGGCCCGATAAAAAGGCCGGAAGACTTTTATAAGCCGGACATCAGAAACCAATCTGCATTTATTAACCTTTCCACCAAATTAGATGCCGGAAACTTGCTCACCAGGATATTCCAAAAACGTCGATATACGGTTAAGACAACAGAGGGCCCTGAAGGTCTCTATCTGGCCGCAGATAAAAACCGATTTTCACCTCTGGGCACTTATATCATTCACCTCAGTCTGATCCTGTTCATTGCAGGATTCTTGATCGGAAGCTATTCGGGCTTTAAAGAAAATTCCTTTATCGTGGCTGAAGGAGACACCCGCGAAATCGGCTACAATACCGGATTGTCAATAAAATTGAACTCGTTTACAGATGAATACTGGCCGAACGGCAGCCCAAAAGACTACCGTTCGGATGTCGTTTTATATCAAAGCGGCCAGGTTATAAAGACAGGAATCATTGAGGTCAATCATCCTCTGGAATATAAAGGTATTCGAGTCTATCAGTCCTTTTTCGGCCCTTCTACTAAAATTAGAGTAAAAGAAGTTGCCAGCGGCAATATATTATTTGAAGGGGTTGTAGTGTTAGACAGAACGATGGAAAATCGCCCTTACGGAATTTACAGACTGAATCAACAGGGTTATATTTTGGTACTGATAGGAAACACAAATGCTTCCGGTACTTCTTCAGATGAAGAGCAGGTAGGACTGCAGGTATATAAGACCAGTTCAAATACCCCGGTCATAACCTCTCTTCTGGAGAAAAATACGCCGATTAAAGCCGAAAATATCGAAGTAACGTATTTAGCGGATAAACAATTTTCCGGGTTTCAAATATCAAAAGATCCCGGAAACTACATCATCTGGATTTCATCCGGACTTTTTATAATTGGGCTTTTAATTGTATTTTACTTTCCGAGACGCCGGATATGGGCCCTGGTAAAATCCGAACAGGGAAGAGAAAAAAGAGTCTGGATACGCTCGGATTCTGGAAGGAAATTGGGGATGACAGGAGAAATACAGGGTATTGCAAACGAGATGAGAAATATCAAGCAGTAATCTATTGCAAGCCTGGTTCAATTATAATGTATTTATTATGACTTAAGGTCTTGTTGTGGAGGGACGATAATCATGGCTAATCTAGAAGCTCCGATGTTCACATTTGCTTTAGCATGCATTGGATTATCGATTATTTTTTCGGTTTGGAGCCTCGTGGCTGCCAGGAGTGTTTCAGCCGTCACCAATTCCGGGCGTGTGGTCAACATGGTATCCAGCTACCGTCTACCAGGATATATTACTCTGGTAACAACGATAGGAAGCATATTGGGCATCACCCTTTCACTGGTCGCTCGAGCGACGATTACCGGGCATGGGCCTTTCTCTAATATGTATGAATTTGCTACAGCTTTCTCCTGGGGGATTCTGGTGGTGGGCCTTTTTTTCTGGTGGCGTTACCGGCTGCTTATCCTGACTACAACAGGAGCGGTAATCGCCCTTGTGATAATGATCTTTGCACATAGTCTGCCTTCACAAACTGCTCCTCTGGTACCCGCTCTCCAGCAAAGTCTTTTACTGACCACTCACGTTGCTTCAGCGGTCATCAGCTATGGGGCTTTTACGATTGGATTTGCAGCAGCAATACTCTATTTAATTCGCGGCGATGGAAAAATGATCGAAGGATCGGAAAGTGGGACACTGGACAGCATCAGTTACCATGCCGTTATGATCGGATTTCCTTT
>DEUU01000425.1:9930-22932 GCA_002362735.1 Dehalococcoidia bacterium UBA3254 | reverse complement strand
GCCAGTCTGGTAACCTGGCTATTGTACGCGGCTTATCTTCATGCAAGAGTGATGCGAGGATGGAAGGGACGCCGGGCAGCAATATTGTTAATCATAGGCTTCGCCGCCGTGATATTTACTTTCTTCGGCAACTATCTGTTTACCGGTCTGCACAGCTATCGTTAATTAGAAAATATAATAAAAGTAATGAACAGCAATAAACGATTTCTCTATTGGGCAGCCGGACTCTCGATTTTTTCCCTTGTGGCCCACGCCATTGACGCTCCCGATCATCTGGTAGAGTGGTGGGGATATGGTACGTTTTTTGTAATTATCGCTGCTTTCCAATTTTTCTTCGGTTTGGCGCTTTTACTCCAACCATGGAAATATGACGCCGAGGGTAAAATACGCGAGGATGCCAATCTGCGTGGAAGGCCATATTTTATTCTGGGTCTTTCACTGAGCGCAGCCAATATAATCTTCTATGCGGTGACAAGGACTTCAGGTATACCTTTCTTCGGTCCCGAGGCCGGACGTGAGCCCGTTACAGTCCTCAGTCTGGTGCCAGTAATCGTTAACCTCCCCCTGTTATTCTTCCTCGCGAAGCTGGCTCTTCAAACGAACGCCCAGGCCCATCCTCAAAATTATCCTCCAGGCCAAATCCCGGTGTGAATAAAGCTAATTGTAAAGTGTCCGGCGACAAGAATTAGAAAAATAATCCAATAATAAGAATGGTATTTAAAGAATAACCTGTAATTATTTCCGACAGGCCGACCCGGCGTAGCCATCATCTTCAATCTCGGGTAAACCCGGCAAGAGGAGAAGATTGAAAACACCGATGCGAAAGAGGCTATCCCCAGAAAGAGGATCATCCAGTGAACATTAGCATCGGGGTCGCCAGATTCCGGTAAACCGGTATGAGATACTGCCATAATAACATGCGAAACGAGCAGTATGCCGAAAGACCACCAGTAATAAGTATGATAGCGATATATAGCCTGATACCATTTCGTTCCTAAAGGGTTATGCCAGCCTAAAAGATGAAGCACATTGACACAACTCCGGCATGAAACTAAAGTCGCCAACCCGGATATCAAAGTCAGGACTCCGAGGACAACGGCGACTCTCTCATTATAGATACCGGTTAAATCTGTAGCTTGAAACAACATCGCTGACTCTAAATTGACACCACAAGATCAATAATCATAATTCCGAAAAGAACCATCAGGTAGACAATCGAAAATAAAAAGAGATGATTGGAGATTTCAGGCCGTTGTGTGAATTGAAGACGAACAGATTGGATGACCAAAAACAATCCCAGGGTAGACGCCGTACTTAAATATAAAATGCTGAGACCCGCGATTACTTTCAAACAAATCGAAATTGCCACGAGTACGACGGAAGCGACAATAATCCAAACCACCGTATTTTTTCGGGGAATCACTTCCAAATTCGCCAGGCCATAATCCTGACGACGGGCCATACCCAGAGACCAAAAATGGGCAGGAGTCCAAAACACAATGATGAAAAAAAGGAGGAAAGGAGTGATTTCAATCCTTTCAGTGACCGCAATCCATCCGATTAATGGAGGGAAAGCTCCGGCTCCGCTGCCTATTATTGAGCTCCAAAAGCTGCGCCGCTTTAACCATAGAGTGTACACTAAAATATAATAAGCAAGAGCTCCCACTGCCAGAACCGCCGCTAACCAGTTAACAAACCAGCTGAATATAAATACTCCGGAGAATGCCAGAATAAAACTGAAAGCAAGGGATTTTTGAGAACTGATGCGGCGTGACGGTAGGGGGCGATTTCTAGTACGAGCCATAAAACGATCGATATCACGGTCAAAATAACAGTTTAAAACATTCGATGCGCCGGCTACCAGGCTGCCAGCCGCTAAAGTTGATATCAGAATGGGAATCGAAGGCAAGCCTCCAGCCGCCAGGAACATAGCCGCGGCTGCCGTAACCAGGTGAAGCAAAACCGTTCTCGGTTTCGTTAAGGACAGATAATCCAGCCAGACAGTTGAGCGCACCTGTAATCCTATCAACTTAATCTGCTTAACTCCTGTTTTGATATTACCTGACAATAAACAGGGTACTGAATACGATCAACCAGATAAAATCAACGTAATGCCAGTAAAGAGACCCGATTCCGACGGCGGCGAAATTGGCAGAGCTAAAGCGATGTTTCAAAGCCCGTGTCAAAAGGGAGAGCATCAAAACGATGCCTCCAAAAACGTGTAAAGCATGAAAACCGGTTAGAGTATAAAAGATAGAACCATAAGAACTGGTCCAGGGCCGGAATGTTTCATGAGTCCATTCAAAAATTGTAATTCCGAGAAAAGCAGCCCCCAGGATGATCGTAATAATAAGACCAATCTTCAGCCCCTTTTCATCGTTCCGGCGAATGGCGCCGCCTGCCCACCAGATTGAAATACTGCTTGATAACAGGATGAATGTATTTATACTGGCTAAAATCAGATCCAATTCAACGCCGGAAGGAGGCCAAACAGAATTGGATGCTCGCAAATAATAATACGTCCAGAAGAGGGAGCCAAAAAGAAAAGCTTCTGAAATCAAAAACAGCACCATCCCCACGAGCATTGGAGAACGAGGAGCACTTTCGGTCCCGATATTAGCTGCTTCTACAGGGGTTGACTGCTTACTCATTTCCTGCTTCCTCTGAATTCGTGCTGTCCCCAACAACGGCGTGGACCGACCCTTCTACTCCATAACCATAAGGATTACCTGTAACATGAGGAATCTCCTTGAAATTCTGTTCCGGAGGTGGAGACGAGACCTGCCATTCCAGTGTCCTGGAATTCCAGGGATTCGCTCCGGCAATTTCTCCCTTCCGGATGCTCCGGACAATATTTATCGCCAGAATCACAAGGCCGGCGAAAATCAGGAATCCACCTATCGCCGTAGTGATGTGCAACTGCTGGAATCCCAGACCGGGAGCATAGTCAAACACCCTTCGCCGCATTCCCTCGATGCCGAGGCCTAACATCGGCAGGATCAGTAATAATGCCCCTATCGTCATCAAGATCCACTGGATATTTCCAAGCTTTTCGCTTAGCTTGCGCCCGGACACCTTAGGGAACCAAAAATAAATCGCTGCCATAAAAGGCAGAAGGAATCCACCGAATAAAGTACCGTGGAAATGTCCTACCACGAAGTAAGTATCGTGAAGGTAAAGATCAACCGGTACAATTCCCAAAGGAACCCCGGTTAATCCGCCGATAAGAAAGATTATGATAGAGGAAAGCACAAAAAGCAGAGGGGTATATAACCTGATTTTACCCATCCAGATGGTAGCCGTCCAGGCAAAAACTTTAACGCCGGTGGGTACCGCTACCAGTAAAGTGGTTACCATAAACGGTATCCTCAGAAATTCAGGAATTCCGGCGGCAAACATATGATGGACAAAGACGATAGTCCCTCCGATAGCAATTCCGGGGCTGGAAATAGCCACGGCTTGATAACCGAAAAGAGGCTTCCGTACAAAGACCGGTAAAATATCGCTGATCAATCCTAACCCCAGAAGAACAAAGACATAGACCGCCGGGTGGGAATAGAACCAGAACAAATACTGATAAAGAAGCGGGTGACCTCCCATTTGTGGATTGAAGAAACCCATACCGAGTAACCGTTGAAACAAGACCATGAGAAAGGACATGGCAATAAACTGGGTGAAAACGAGGGCCAAACCGGTGGTTGCCATAGCTGACCAGACAAACACGGGCATACGAAAGAGGTTCATGCCCGGGGCTCGCATCCGGAAAATGGTGGCGAGGAAATTAATCGAACCTAATATTGAAGAAAGACCGCTCAAATAGATTCCGATCAAGACAAAATCCATGCCGATATTTTGGAATTCGGCGCTCAGGGGTGGATAAACCGTCCATCCAGTATCAAACCCCCCAGCCAGCAATCCGCAAGCAACCAGGATTCCAGCCGGGGGCACTACCCAAAAGGAAAAAGCATTTAACCGTGGGAAAGCCACATCCCGTGCTCCAATCATTAAAGGAACGAAGTAGTTCATTAATCCGGACCAGGCCGGTAAAACGACGATGAATAACATGATCAGTCCATGATCACTGATGATAGATTCATAAACATTTGGACTGAGGCCGGGAATGACTTTGGAGAGGTCCAGCCTTCCTGCTAATTGAAGCGCCACGGCAAAGGGCAAGAAAATCAGAGATGTGACGACATATTGGACCCCAATGACCTTATGATTAGTATCCAGGTTGAAATATCGTTTCCAGGTCCACCCGGGAGATTCCGACTTTACTCTTTGCGGCGCCCCTGTAGCCCAGCGGAACCAGTAGTTGAATACTCCCAGAACCGAGAGGTAAGTAATAACTCCTACAACAATGCCAATGATCAGGGCGGGGCCGGGACTCCAGGCTGGCAGCCCCATAGCCTGGCGAACGAGCATGGTAATGCCGACCCCAACACCGGTGCCAGCCAATCCGGCCAGGAAGCCCTTGATAATTCCCAGGGTAAATATCGTTTTTATTGTCTTCATTCTTTTAAAACCCTGCTTTATTGGACGACAAAGGTCCCGGTCATAATGGCAGGATGAACATCACAACGGAAAAAGTAGTTACCAGACTGAACCGGAGCGGTGAATTTATAAGTGGCCGTCGCCGGTCCGGTGATAATTTGCCCAACGAAAACAGGTTTAGTGGCGGAAGAATCAGTGTAAACTGCAAAATTATGAGGAACCCCATTATCCTTATTATCAAAGTTTATGGTAACCTGGGCTCCTGCCGAAACAGAGATCGTCCTCATATCAAAGGCCATGTTCTGAGCGACAAGATCGAACGTAACAGGGCCTCCTGCTGGCACACCGGAAGATGGCGCAAGCGAGGCGGGTGGACTGGAAACAGGCGACGCGGTAGGCGTAGAGGATGGCGTGCCTTTGGGCTGCTGTTGAATCCAGTTCTGAAAATCTGATAAAGAGGTTACGAAAGCCGGCGCGACCATATAGGTATGACCAGCTCCGCATAGTTGCGAGCACTGGACCAGGTATTGACCGATCTTGTTAGGGGTATAACGTACGTCAGTGGTCAATCCCGGCACAGCATCCTGTTTAGGACCCCACTCCTGGACCCAAAAAGAATGTATAACGTCTTTAGACTGGAGAAAGAGATGAATTCTCTGGTTTACCGGAACATGCAGCTCATAAGAGGTAACGTTATAAACCGGATAGCTAAACTGCCAGGAGTATCTCTGAGCAGTAACGTTAATCTCCAGTTCAGTCCCTGAAGGTCCGGCTTTGATCATATTGTTGAGGACAATTCCCCCGAAAGCCGCCAGGGTCAGGACGATTATTAGCGGGACCAGCGTCCAGGCTTGTTCAAGTGGAGAAAACCCTTTAGTCGGCCGGCCTTCACTGTTATCACCGGGACGGCGTCTGAAGAATATTAGAGAATAAACAAAGAAAGTGATGATGAACGCAAAAAAGACACTGGCAATGCCGAAGAGGACCTTGACGAAACTATCTATTGACTCGCGTTCGACACTGGCAGGATAGGGTATCAGATTAGTGTTCAAAGAAAGATAAGCCAAACCGGCGGACAATGCGGCCGCGATCAAGGTAACGATGATGAGATGTTTACGCAATACTTAACCGCCTTCTTTAGACGCCCTATATATTATTCTATCTAAAAATTCAGGTATTGGGAGAAAACTTAATGGTACTTAATCTTCAGGATATTAAATGATGGATATTCTGAGTGACCGTAAACGGATATTATGAGTGACCGTAAATTAAACCATGAAACAAAACTACATAGTCAGGCGGATAAAACAGGATAAAGAGCGGAAATAGAATGAAGATGGAATACTAAAGAGGAGGATTTCCATGAAATTGTTCAGGCACGCGGCCAGCAAATTTGCTCTGGCCATCATAATTGTATTTTCTCTTTTAGGCATTATTTTTTCATTTGTGGGGGTATCCGCCCAAACACCGGCGCCTTCACCAGGACTGTCTCCAACGCCTTCACCCAGCGCTTCAGCATTACCTTCACCTGGCTCATCAGCAACACCATCACCCAGCGCATCGGCAACACCTTCTCTTACCCCGATACCAACTCCCTCGCCGATGCCATCTCCAAAATATACTCCGGCTCCTGTTCCGGTGCCGAACGTAACTCTCTCCGCACCGGGAAGTCCGCCACCTGAGAGCACGCAAAATGAGAACGACTGGCCCCTCCCCAATCATGATTACGGCAATACAAGAGCATCCAAGACTTCTTCAATCAACTCAACGAATATAAACACTTTGGGGGCTGCCTGGGTCCACAACGTGCCCAGCGGACAAAGTACCTTCGGTTCAATGAACACAACTCCCCTGATCATCGGCGATACGGCGTATATTCAGGATATCGGCAATAACGTGATCGCCCTGGACCTGGCAACCGGACAGCAAAAATGGCAGACTGTGTATAATCTGACGAATCTGGGCCCTAATGGAGTAGCCGCAGGCTACGGCAAGTTATTTGCGAGCGCCGGGCCATATGATGTCGTAGCCCTGGATATGAATACCGGCAAAGAAGTCTGGCGGACTACACTGATCAACGCCGTGCAGGATATATCTCTGGGCGTCAACGGTATAGATATGCAACCAACGGTATATGATGGTATGGTTTATATCGCCACCGTGCCCGGCAATGCCGGAGTCTTCTATGCCGGTGGCGGCATGGGTATTATATATGCACTTGATGCCAACACTGGCAATCCAGTTTGGAGCTTTAACACCGTTTATCCTGTGGATTGGGTAACCAGTCAGAAAAACATCAACAGCGGAGGCGGCTGCTGGTATTCTCCAGCCATCGACACCAGTACCGGGGTAATTTACTGGGGTATTGCCAATCCGGGACCTTTCCCGGGCCAAACCAAAGGCGAAGGAATCTCTCAGGACTGGCCTAACGGAACCAGCCGCCCAGGACCCAACCTTTATACTTGCAGCATGACCGCCTTCGATCACACTAACGGTAATATGTTCTGGTATAACCAGGTCTGGCCGCATGATATCGCAGACTACGATTTACAAATCGCACCGATTCTTGGAACCGCTAACTACGGAGGAAAAGACCAGAATATTGTTATCGGCGCCGGTAAAATGGGTAGAGTCTACGCCTTTAACAGCCAAAGCGGAGCTCTGATCTGGACCACCAACGTCGGCCAGCATAATGGTAACGATGAACTGAGCACGTTCCCGACGGACGGTACGATTACAGTAATGCCCGGTAGTCTGGGAGGGGTGGAAACACCGATGTCCTATGCCGACAACGTAGTCTATGTTATCGCCAATAACCTGGCCATCGATTATACCAATGGTTTAACCTTCAAACTTCATGATTTCAAAGAAAACACTTCTGACCTGGTGGCTATTGACGTTAATACCGGGCATATTCTCTGGGATAAAACACTTCCTTCCGGAGGATATGGTGGTACGACCGTAGTGAATGACCTGGTCTTTACCGGAACCTATGACGGCACGCTGTACGCCTTTAATCGGACTTCCGGACAACAGGTCTGGACTTATCAGGCTCCGGCGGGAATCAACGCCTGGCCAGCAGTAGCCGGCGATACGATTGTCTGGCCCATTGCAGGACCCGGAGGACCCGCTTCAGTGATCGGGTTTAAACTGGGATCAACCGGGCCAGCGGTCAAGATCGCATCTCCTACTGATAGGTCCAATCTACCGGCAGGCGACGTAACGGTCCAACCAGAGGTAACCAACTTCAATCTGGTGGATAAAATCGGTCAACCCAATGCACCGGGAGAAGGACACCTCGTTTACTACCTCGATATGACTCCTCCTTCAAATCCCGGGCAGTCAGCCGTACCATCATCCGGAACATACTTTGCGACAGCAGCAAATAATTATACTTTCAAGAACGTCGCCGCCGGTTCACACACAATTGCTGTCCAGTTAGTGAACAATGACAACACGGCTCTTACCCCACCGGTAACCGCCACGGTGAACGTAACCCTGGACAACAATCCGAGGATAAGCATCACTAATCCGAAGAACGGCGCTATCCGAAAATCGGGGTCAATCGCCTTCAGCGCAGAGGTGAGCAATTTCAATTTGACCCCCGGTGCAACACCGACACCATCTCCGGGTGCCTCACCCTCTCCAACGTCCTCACCGTCACCATCTGTGTCGCCTTCTCCGCAGGCTTCACCCAGCCCTGCTGCATCACCTTATCAGATCGCCAGTCCGACTCCGGCAGCTTCTCCTACCCCTTCGAGTTCACCGACACCTACCACTTCACCTGCACCCGCAGCCCCTCAAGGTCAAATCATATACTACATGGATGTAGCACCTCCGACGGTCCAGGGGCAATCTGCTATTCCTGCCAGTGGAGTCTATGCCGTATCCAGCTCGACAAGTTATACCTTTAACAATGTATCACCCGGAATCCACACATTTTACGTGCAACTGGTGAACAGCGACAACACTCCTCTATCCAATCCGGTCACTGATTCAATACAGTTGTTTGCCATCAACTATACGGGCGGCGCTTTCCAGCAATAAAAACTGCGGGCGGGCAGGGACCAAACCCTGTCCGCCCCCAATCCTTGAAATCAATAAAAAAGAGATCATGCAAAAGGAAGGTTTAAATGAAACAAATCAAGCATAAAATTCCTCTGATAATTCTTGTTCTTTTGGTATTTACCTCTTTGCTGGTGGGAATAATGGGCTGCTCTTCCTCTCCTTCGCCAGGCAGTACAACTTCGCCGACATCCACGTCTACTACAACAACGTCTGCCCCCAGCGTCGGTTCCGGGCCATCAGCCTCAAGCGCTGGGAACACAATTAACCTGGTAGCCCAGAATACAGCTTTTAATATGAAAACGATTACTGTTCCAGCCGGGGCCAAAGTCACCATCAATTTCAACAATATGGACACTGGCGTGCCGCACAATTTTGCAGTTTATACTGATCAATCGGCAACCACCCCTATTTTTAAAGGTGAAATCATTAGCGGCCCCCGTACCACAACCTACACCTTTAATGCGCCAACTTCACCTGGGACTTATTACTTCCGCTGTGACGTCCATCCCACCGTTATGAACGGACAGTTTAATGTCCAATAATTAACGCTAGACTCTGAATTCAGATACGCCTGATTGGGGAGCCAGTACCTCCCCGATTCTATTTACTAATGCTTGATAACACCCTAATAGGCATTGGAGAAGTCTGATAACCACCAATCCTCGTAATTGACTTCACTATGAGCCACTGGTAACATTGAAAAAGGGGGTAATTGTATGGAATTAGCCTTTAATCTGTCTCTGTTTCCGACCGGCAGTGAAGTGAATCAGATGGGTCATTTGACCATCGGTGGCTGTGACCTGGTGCAGTTGGCGACCAAATTTGGAACCCCTTTATATATTTTCGACGAAAAGAGTTTGCGGGACAAATGCCGTGAATTCCAGTCTGAATTCAACAAATTCTATCCGGGAACAAAGGTAGTCTATGCTTCCAAAGCCTTTATTAATAAAGCCCTGGTGCATCTTTACAAAGAAGAAGGGATCGGGATGGATGTGGTCTCCGGAGGGGAAATAAGCATCGCTCACGCAGCTGGATTTCCCATGGAGAAAGTCTACTTCCACGGCAATAACAAAGGACCGGAAGAGCTGAAACTGGCCTTGAAGCTACATGTTGGAAGGATTGTCGTTGACAATTTTTATGAGATGGAGAGTCTGAGCAAACTGGCTAGAGAGATGGGCGTAAAACAAGATATTTTACTACGTATCACCCCGGGCATAGACCCCCATACACAGCAGAAAATCGCCACGGGAAATGTTGACAGCAAATTCGGTTTCCCGGAAAGCTCTCGCGAGCAGGCGGTAAAAATAGCAATGGATTCGCCTAATCTGAATTTAATTGGTCTCCACTCTCACATCGGCTCGCTCATATTCGAAACACAACCTTATCTGGAAGCAATCTCCGTAATTCTGGGTTTTGCTGCAGAGATGAAAAGCCGGTACGGCTTTTCATTGAAGGAGCTAAATGTGGGGGGAGGTTACGCGATTCAATATGTTTCGTCGAATCCAGCCCCGGCCGTAAAAATCTATGCTGAAGCACTATCTGCTCGCATCAAGAGCGATTGTTTAAGGTTAAAATTAGATCTTCCTCAATTAGTGATCGAACCCGGCCGGTCCATCGTTGGCCGGGCAGGTGTGGCGTTATATACAGTCGGGGCGATTAAAGACATCCCCGGAATCAGACGCTATGTCTCGGTCGATGGCGGAATGGCAGACAATATCAGACCGGCGATTTACGGCTCAAAATATGAAGCGGCACTGGTAAATAAAGCCCTGGAGAAAAATAAAGAGGTCGTAACGATTGCGGGGAAATTTTGTGAGTCGGGGGATATTTTAATTAACGATATCCAGATGCCGGCGATCACTTCCGGCGATTTGATAGCAATTCCCGACTGCGGGGCGTACTCTCTGGCGATGGCAAGCAACTACAATGCATCGTTGAAGCCTCCGATAGTGATGTTAAAAGACGGTGAAACGCGGTTAATACGCAGGCGCGAGACTTACGAGGACCTGGGTTATTTAGATGTGGCAGACGATTGGACAGACTAAGATAATCGAGATGTTAAAACGAGCCCTTGATCAGGGTTCGCTATCTCATGCCTATTTATTAGTTGGCCCGCCTCAGGTCGGTAAGATGAGTCTAGCCATGGATCTGGCGATGACGCTGAATTGCCAGGCAGATATCGGCGAGCGACCTTGCGGAGAATGTTCAAGCTGCCTCAAAATAGCGGATGGAAAGCATGCTGATGTTCAGGTAGTAAGCTTAAATCAAAATACAGATGAGGAAGCTAAAGAGCGCAAGGAAATCGGTATAGACCAGATCAAAGATATGCTTCGATCGGCCAGCTTGCCCCCCTTTGAAGGCAAATACAGGGTTTACATCATTGATGAAGCCGGACAAATGTCGATGGAAGCTGCGAACCGGCTACTGAAGACCCTTGAGGAACCGACCGGCAAGGTGGTCTTTATATTACTGACAGCTAACATCCGTTTAATACCGGCCACAGTGACTTCACGTTGTCAGAGGTTAAATTTAGCACGATTAAAAACTAAAGAGATTGAATCTGTTCTGGTTAATAAATTACATGTTGAACCAGAAAAGGCTAACCTCCTCTCCCGCCTGAGTCACGGGTGTCCGGGATGGGCAATTGAAGCAACAAAAACTACAAATTTGATTCAGGAGCGTCAGGCGGAATTCGAGAAGATGAGGACTGTAGTGAAGAGCGATTACAGTGCCCGACTGGGGGTAGCCTCACAAATAGCTCTGCAATTTGGGAAAAAGAGGGAAACAGTTTATGAAATACTGGATTCGTGGGCCGGTTGGTGGCGTGACATACTTCTGGCCAAAACTGGCTGCCGTGGTGATATTATTAGTATTGATTTTCTTTCTGGTCTGGACGAGATGGCCGGGACTTATAGCCTGGCTCAGATAAAATTGTCCATCGAGAGTATCCTGGAAGCCGGAGAACAACTAAAACTGAATGCCAATCCGAGGCTGGTCGTAGAGGCACTTATGTTGAATCTTCCCCGACCGGCCCCGGCTATTTAATATGAGGTGAAGAATGCCTGAAATTGTGGGAATCCGCTTTAAGAGAGCAGGGAAAATATATTATTTCGACCCAACCGGGGTGCCATTAAATGTCTTTGATTACGTAGTAGTACAGACAGCGAGGGGGGTGGAAATGGGACAGGTAACCATCGCTCCCAAGCAGGTATTAGCTTCAGAAGTAACCACAGAATTAAAGCCAATTGTGCGCAAGGCAACCGAAGAGGATGCCAAACGCGCTCACGATTTTACAGCCAGAGAAGACACTGCCCTGATTGAATGTACCAAAATGATTATCAAGCTAAATCTTCAGATGAAGCTGGTTTCGGCAGAATATAATCTGGACGGCAGCCGACTCACTTTTTATTTTACGGCTGACGAACGCGTAGACTTCAGGGAACTGGTAAGGGATCTGACCGCTTTTTTCAGAACACGCATCGAGCTCCGGCAAATCGGGCCTCGAGACCAGGCCAAGATGGTGGGTGGACTGGGACGATGCGGCCGACCGCTATGCTGTGGCAGTTTTTTAACCGAGTTCAGCCCGGTCTCGATTAAAATGGCGAAAGATCAGGACTTACCTCTGGACCCGATGAAAATTTCCGGGGTCTGTGGCAGATTACAGTGTTGTCTGGCTTATGAAAGCGACCAGTACCGCGAGGCTAAATCTTTAATGCCCAAAAAAGGTCAGCGGGTGGAAACGCCCTCCGGACCCGGAATCGTGACCGGAGTCTACCCACTAAAAGACACGGTAGTTGTAGAACTGGAAAGCCAGGCTGAAGAAGAATTCCCAGTCAGCAAGGTAAATCCGCTTCAAGATTCTCCCAAAATGCAAGACGCTGTAAATCAGGATAAACCACAGGATGAGGTCCCACAGCCAGAGCTAGAAGACGAGAAGAAACCGGAAGCGCCCGAAGCTACGAATATGGAGGGCTAGGCCGCTTTCTGAGGCAGATATTTCAACCAGTAGCTCTGCATCTCTTGAGAATGGCTAAAGATATTAACGGCAATGCTTCCGGTCGGTCGAGCAGGTTTACTCAGGAGCTTCATATGAGCTTGTTCTGGAGTCCTCCCAGCCTTACGGCGATTGCATGAAGCACACGCACTAACCAGATTTTCCCATGTATGACGACCGCTTTGATGGCGAGGGATCACATGGTCTAACGTCAACTGATGACTCTGCTTTCCACAATATTGACAGGTATAATGATCGCGATTAAAGATCTCCACCCGGGTCAATTTGGGCTGAGGCCGGGGTCGTTTGACCAGATAAGCCAAACGGATGACAGACGGAAGAGGAAAAACTCTATTCGCGGTGTGGATATATCCGGTTCCATTTTCCAGCATCTCTGCTTTGCCACTGAAAATCAGGGAAAGAGCACGCCGGGCACGGCAGACGTT
>DEUU01000425.1:0-9620 GCA_002362735.1 Dehalococcoidia bacterium UBA3254 | reverse complement strand
TCCTTTACGTCTTAATCTATTTTAATCTCAATGAGAATCATAATGCAAGTTCAGGGAGTAATCTCCAGAAGAAATGATTTAATGCCGTATCACTCAGGCTCTCTCCTTTTAAAGGCAATGAATCGAGATATAATACACACTTAGTGGGTGAACACAGCAAAGGAAAGTTAGTGCTATGGGCGGCAGATGGGTATCGGAGAGGCAATCAGGCTGAATTTGGTGTATGATAGTTATAAGATGAGTGCAAACGTTGACCCAATCAAAAGGTTAGCGGTCCTCGGTTCCACGGGCTCCATCGGAAGACAAACTCTGGACGTGGTGCGAGCTTTACCGCAGAAATTCAGAATCATCGGTCTGGCGGCTGGAGAAAATCTGAGCCTTTTGGAGAAACAGATTCAGGAATTCAAGCCTGAGCTAATATACTATCGCAGCCAGAAAACTAAAGTGAATACCGAAGGCGAAACTCTGGCTTCCATGGAGGAAATAGCCAGCCATCCGAACGTGGACCTGGTGGTGGTAGCGACTTCCGGGAACGCAGGACTCAGCGCTACTCTGGCAGCGATAAAAGCTAATAAAACAGTTGCCCTTTCAAACAAAGAACCCCTTGTAATGGCCGGCGAGATTATTCTGGCAGAAATGAAAAAAAGCAGCGGATGGATTTTACCGGTCGACAGCGAGCACAGTGCTATCTGGCAATGCATGAACGGTGAATCTGCCAAACCGGCACGCATCATTCTAACAGCTTCGGGCGGTCCCTTTCTAAGATTTTCTCATGAACAACTGGCAGATGTAACACCAGAGCAGGCGTTGAAACACCCTTCCTGGAAAATGGGGAAAAAAGTCACAATTGACTCAGCCACGCTAATGAATAAGGGGCTGGAAATGATTGAGGCGCACTGGCTGTTCGATATGCCTTATGAGAAAATAGATATTCTGATTCACCCGCAGAGCATCGTACACTCGATGGTGGAACTGGTAGACGGGACATTCAAAGCACAGCTAAGCTATCCGGATATGCGCTTTCCAATTCAATATGCATTAACATATCCTGACCGGGCGCCTAACTCGACGTTACCTAAACTGGACTGGAGCCAGGTCAGCGGTCTCTTATTCGAACAACCAAATTATGATTCATTCCCCTGTCTAAAACTGGCGATTGAAGCCGGCAAAAAGGGCGGAACTTATCCTTCAGTGCTCTGCGCCGCAGACGAAGTTGCGGTAGAGCACTTTCTGAAGAAGAAGCTCCGGTTTACTGAAATTGCCAGGCTGGTCGAGCAAGTCTTAGGACAGCATCAAAATATAGAACATCCCGGTATGGAAGATATTTTGGCGGCGGACAGTTGGGCGCGGGGAGAGGCCTTTAAATTGGCGGATGGAGTATTTCAATGTCAGTCCTGATAGCAATAGTAGCTTTCGTTATCATACTTGTAGTTCTGGTGGTAGCTCATGAGTTTGCCCATTTCATCACAGCCAAAGTCCGCGGGGTACAAATCATTGAGTTCGGAGTCGGGTTCCCACCGCGAATCTGGGGAATAAAGAGGGGTGAAACCATCTACTCAATTAACGCTCTTCCTCTCGGTGGATTCGTGAAGCTAGCCGGCGAAGAAAACCCTGAAATTCCGCGAAGTTTGGCGAGCAAAGGCTACGGCACCCGGATACTGGTGCTGGCAGCGGGGTCCCTGATGAATATAGTCCTGCCCTTTTTAATAGCAGCGATAGCCTTTATGATCCCGCACAATGTGGCTACAAATCCCAATCTAAAGATTGAGCAAGTGCAGACCGGCTCTCCTGCCGCGACGGCCGGTATACAGCCCGGAGACACTATCCTGGCGATTGACAACACCGATCTCAGCAGCTACAGCCAATTCCAGCAAGAAGTAAAACAAAATGCGGGCAAAGAAATTACATTGACCGTCAAACATGCGGATACATCTATCGGAACCTATCAACTGACTCCGCGAGTCAACCCCCCGGCCGGACAGGGAGCTATCGGCATTATGATGGGCTACGACACGGTAAGGGAAACCGTTCCGGTGTGGCAGGCCTTTCCGGCAGGAGCAACTTACTGCTGGGACACTCTGGTAGCTTATAAAAATGTGATTGTAACCTGGGTCCAGGGATCTCAAGCACCTCAGCTATCCGGCATTGTGGGAATGACGGAAGTGACAGGACAGGTCGCCAAATTAGGCATGTCACCCCTGCTGCTATGGGCAGCCTTTATCAGTCTCAACCTGGGTATTATAAATATACTGCCGCTGCCAGCCCTGGACGGAGGGAGAATCGCCTTTGTTCTGCTGGAGATGATCAGAAGAGGTAAGCGCGTATCACCCAGGGTGGAAGGCCTGGTACACGGTATAGGATTCATGCTGCTCATTGCGCTGATGCTGCTGGTTACCTACAGCGACATCTCCAAACTGATCACCGCGGGTAGCGTACTGCCTTAAGAGTAAGGGAACCCGCAAGACCACCCCTTCCCTCCAAAGGGCAGTAGTAGCGGGGCCAGGATTTGAAGAGTAAACATTCCTTTTACATAGCGGGGCGTTATTGGGCTATCTCAAGGATAACTATAGAGGGTATGGTAGTACGGTTGTTCTGGATCGTCAATTAGATTTTATCATCTTTTTGAACGTGATTCGAGTCCGGGTGACATTTAATTTTCAAGACTGAATAGCCAAAGCAGAGTTATTTTTTCAGCTCTTCAATCCCTTGCCCTCACCCGGAGGGCAACAACGATTCGAAACAGTTAGCACCTATTTTGTATGCTCCAGAATAAAAAAATGATGCAGTAATATGCTAAGTAGTTGCCAAAGATGAATAATATTCCAAAATAAATTTCCCACGACCTTACGGTCGGGGTATTCTGGAAAAGCAGCATTAATAAAGAAGTCTGAAAATTAAAGACTCTAGTATACGGCGGAAAGCCCTTTTAAGAGACAATAGCCTCATACAAGTAATAGTTGAGGCTATTTTTGTTAACGATAATCTAACCATAATATTAGAAAACATCATATTTACAAAAATTGATAGTTAGATCCGCGAAAAACAAGGGAGGAGAGGTTTACTTCGTTTCAGGTTTAGTCCAACCGAAACGTTTAGTACTGACCGGCTTGCTGTCGTTACAAAATTTGCAGGTCATGCTATCGATATTAATAATCCAATAGTGAGCACCACTTGGACTTTTGTTGCATTTCCACCTTTCGGAGGTAAAAAATTCCTGGTCTTCTGATACTTTCATCGACTTCTGTCCCACATACACCTCCAATTCCTGAAAGGCTTATAGATAGAGTTATTCACGCGTCCGAAGTGGTTAAGAGTTAATAAAAACGGTGAAATGATTGCGAGTTACATATTAACTCTACACCGATAGTCAGCATATTACAAATAAGACCTACATAATCAAATCCAGAAGGGTTGTTTCCGGTTCAACCTCACCTCAAAACCGCCTTATTAAAGGATATCTTACACTCTACCGAAACGAAGTCGGTAATCGTTTTCACACGTACCAAACATCGCGTTGACCGGCTGGCTGATCAACTTACAAGATCAGGTTATAAGGTAGCTTCTTTGCAGGGTGATATAAATCGGAATAAGCGTCAAGCAGCTATAGATGGCTTTCGGGATGGCTCTCTAAAGATAATGGCGACTACGGATATCGCAGCCCGAGGTCTGGATGTTCTAAGTATATCGCATGTTACTAACTACGATATGCCGGATACTGCGGAAGCTTATACCCACCGGATTGGCCGGATCGGAAAGATTAACAATACCGGTGAAGCTTATACTCTGGTTACCGGAGAAGATAAGAAGATGATTAAAGAACTGGAATATGTTTTTAAAAAGCCCATGGGAACCCGGAAAATACCTGGCTTTGATCATACCGTCGAAGCTCCCAAATCCAGAGGAGATAGTTTACCTCGCCATAATTCAAGACGGTTTTAGCATTCAATTCCTGAAGTTATCTCAGTGCGTCGGAGAAGCTTCCTCAGACGAGAACAGATTGTCTCGAGGTAAACTAAGACACCCCAACAGTTTTAATAAGTGAAAGTGGGATTCATGGAAAGTCATTTCATGAATCCCACACTAAATTTACTTATAGGAAATATTAAACATCATCCACTATTAACGGTTCAATATTTTTGTATGCGTTCACAAGATAATAGTACAATAATAATGACATGGTTAGTTTCGTGTAGTTCGCTACTGGTGTTGGATCATCTCGTTTTGAGCATCGATTGACGTGAACTTTCCAGAAACCTCTGAGCAGTTCAACCTGAATGTATTGGGGATATTGAGTAAAGCTTGTTCAGCCAGGTGGTGAGTTTTCCGTTTTAGAACGATCTTATTTTTTAAAGAATGAGGAGGAAAATAGATTATGAAAATCTATGTGGGGAATCTATCATACCAGGTAACTGAGGAAGAATTACGGCAGGAATTCGCGGCTTTTGGAGCCGTAAATTCGGTGAGTATCGTTACTGATAGATATGATAATCGTCCGAAGGGATTTGCTTTTGTCGAGATGCCAACTAAATCGGAAGCCGAGGCGGCTATCACCGGACTTAATGGCAAGATGTTGCAAGAAAAAGCGCTGGCTGTGAATGAAGCTCGCCCCAGGTCTGAATCCAGAGGTTCCTTTGGTAATCGGGGCTCCTTTAACAACCGGGGCGGATACTCCGGCGGCAGGCAAGGGGGTAGACAGGATGGCAGACCGGGTGGTGGCTTTACCGGAAGAGGAAGATCAAGAAAATATTAAAGCCAAATGCGAAAGGACTTGTGGATCTGAAAAAGCTAACCTTTATCAGCTAAATCGGTTAACAAATATATTGTTGAAATTCAGATCTGTAAGGATATAAACGAGGATTTGCGGATAGTACCAGACAGGAATGTTAACGTGGAAAAGGTTCTCCGGAAAATCATCAGCAAGGCTGCCCGAAGATCCGCTATTACGCTTGCGCCTACCTGTACTTTCAAAGATTTGGGAATAGATTCTTTGGAGGTGGTCCAGATACTGGTGGCTATCGAAGACACTTTCGGAATTGATTTGAAGGACAAGGATCTAAAAACAATTGCCAATATGGCAGAATTCTTCGCTTACGTTAAGATAAAGGTAGCGGAGAAAAATAAATCTTCCGATAAATAGCATCCTGTTTTGAAGCCTTTACAGTAACATCTTCAAGAGGGTTGCAAACATGACTTGATTGATCTAAGATATGACCACTGGTTTAATTTAGGTTGTCACGTACCCAGTAAAGGGTTTGACTCTAAAAGCTTTGAATGACCCTGGATTGAACCAAGTAAAAAGGAGGTCGTTCAATGGCTTTCACTGAGAAATCCCTTCAATGTTCAGACTGCGGTAAAACCTTTACTTTTACGGTTGAAGAACAGGAGTTTTACGCTTCGAAAGGTTTCACCAATGAGCCTAAGCGCTGCCCCCCTTGCCGACAGACCAGAAAATCGGAGCGAAGCGGCGGTTCCGGCAGCGGTTATGGTAGCCGAGGCCAACGGCAGATGTATCCCGCCACCTGTGCCCAGTGCGGCAAACAAACGGAAGTTCCCTTTCAACCTCGCGGTGATAAACCGGTTTACTGCCGAGACTGCTACAATAAGTCCAGATAATCTTTCCGACAAACTGGCAACACAAACAATGATCCAGGCGTTTCTATCCGGTATTACCGGAAAAATGAGAAACTATCGGTCCTGGATTATTTGACGGTTAGAAGAAGCATGAGATGAATATCTTTGCAGATAATTTATCTCTTGAGGTAACCGAGGATGAGTTGCGGCAGGAATTTGTGATTTTCGGCCAGGTGACTTCGGTCATTATGAAGATGAAATGGAGGAACCCGCAATGAAAATTACCTATATCAATCCCCCGCAACTGGCCACTCCCCGAGGATACTCTCAAGCTGTATCTGTCAGTGGTGATTTTTCGACGATTTACATTGGCGGCCAAAATGCGATAGACGGGCACGGGAACCTGGTCGGCAAAAACAGCCTGAAAGAGCAGACCGGACAAGTGCTGGATAACATTGAAACGATTCTTGCCAGTGTGGGAGGGAATCTTTCCAACATTGTAAAACTTGATATCAATCTACTCGTGGGACAAAATCCACAGGAAGGTTTTACGGCCTTCCAGCAAAAATGGAATGTCAACCAGAATTTCCCGGCGATCACCGTGCGTTTCGTGATCGGCTTAGGGCGTCCTGAGTGGCTGGTGGAGATTGATGCAGTCGCGGTTGTGAATAAGTCAAAAGAATAGATGAAAAATTGTTGTTTGTAGTGATTGTGGCGACTTAAATTTAAGTGTGAAAATTTTTTCACTTTTGATTTACTTCGATCCCTGTTTGCCTGCCGTGGATAAAGGGATTGACTAATGCTAGAATCATTTATAATATCAGTATAACCAAAGTAAAAGGACAAGGAGGTGTGAGCAATGACTCAAGATCTTGTTTACTTCACCTGAGTTTGAACTTGCAGACTCGGTGCAAGTTTTGCATCCGTCATCTGCTCAAGTGACCTCCGTCTCCAAAAGACCAGGGGGATATCGGTGTTTTAGTTTTTTATCCTTTCGTGAAGGATAGAAGCGATGGTACGGAGGTTATCCAGCCATCGCTTTTTTATTGGGAAAAATTATTAGGAGAAGATGTTAAATGACCAATGAAAATGTCCAGATGTGGACTGATTTAAATATAGATTTAAAATCTCATGATGTGCTTCTGAATGCCCTGGGGCCGATCTTCCAGGAAGTCTATCTTTCTCAGAAAAACCGTCCGACCGGGATGGGTTTTTACGATTTTGTGGTAGGTGATATTCATGGTATCCGGGTCAAGGAACTCCGTGAACATGCCAAAAATAGAGGCAAGGTGGTAGCGACTTATTGCGTCTTTGTTCCTGAAGAATTAGTCTGGGCTGCTGACGCTATACCTGTGGGTCTGTGTGCCGGGACCCAGTTTTCTGTCCCCATGGCGGAGTCGGTCCTGCCCCGGAATACCTGCGCCCTGATTAAGTCTTCCTTTGGCTTTAAGCTGGGACGGGTCTGCCCTTATGTTCAGGCCAGCCATTTGATAGTGGGTGAGACCACCTGCGACGGTAAAAAGAAAATGTTCGAAATTCTGAATCAGTACCAGCCGGTCTATGTGATGGAAGTCCCCAACAAGAAGACCGAGCGCAGCCGCCAGTTGTGGCATGGAGAAGTTTTGGCTTTTAAGGAAGTTATCGAGAAGCTAACCGGGAATCAGGTTAACGCCGCAAAGCTCGGTCAGTCCATTGAACTGGTTAATGAACGGCGGCTGGCCTTACAAAGGCTTTATAATATGCGTAAATCTTGTCCCGTGCCTATTAGCGGCAAGGACGCTTTACTGGCTACCCAGGTCTCGTTCTATGATGATGCCAAACGGGATACTCAAATGTTGAATGCCCTCTGTGATGAACTGGATAAGCGGGTGGCGGCCGGTCAGGGTGTTGCCCCATCCGATGCTCCCCGCATTCTAATATCCGGCACTCCCATGGCCATCCCCAATTGGAAGTTGCATCATATTATAGAGTCAGCGGGAGCGGTAGTAGTGTGCGAGGAATCCTGTACCGGAACCCGGTTCTTCAGTGACCTGGTGAAACCCACCCGTGAAAATTTGGATGAACAATTGACAGCCATAGCAGAACGCTACATGAATATTCACTGCGCCTGCTTTACTCCTAATGATGAGCGTTTAGACGATATTGTAAAGCTGGCCAAAGAATATCAGGCTGATGGAGTAGTGCATTATAATCTGCAATTCTGCCACACCTACGCCAATGAAGCTGTAAATGTGGAAAAGAGATTGGAGAAGGAAGGAATTCCTTTACTGCGCATCGAGACGGATTACAGCGATGAGGATACCGGTCAGCTAAAAACTCGCATCGAAGCCTTTTTGGAGATGATAAAACACTGATGTACGCTGGATTGGATGTAGGTTCCAGGACTATTAAGCTGTTGATTCTGGGTACCGATATTAGGGAATCTCTGGTCACGGAAACGGGTGTAAATCCATTATCGCGTTGCCGGCAACTGCTTTCCGGTAAGGACTATGAAAAACTGGTAGTTACCGGTTACGGACGTCACCTGGTGGCCCCGGTTCTTGGCGGTGAAACGGTCACAGAGATCAAGGCCTTTGCCAGAGGAGCCCTCTATTTGTATCCGGATTGCCATACTGTGATAGATATCGGTGGACAGGATTCCAAGGTTATCTTGCTATCAGAAAAGGGCGAAGTCCAGAAATTCGAAATGAATGATCGCTGCGCAGCCGGTACCGGAAAATTCCTGGAAGTGATGGCTCATACACTGGAAGTCAGTATTGGTGACATTGGCGATCTGGCTTTAAGTGCCAGGAAAACGATCCAGATCAATAGCCTGTGCACCGTGTTTGCTGAATCGGAAGTTGTTTCCTTGATTGCCAGAGGAGAAGCAGCCAGTTCTATTGCACTGGCGTTACATGAAGCTATCGCGACGCGCATCATATCGATGGGAAGAAGGACTGGTCTGCAGGAAAAAGTTGTGTTTGCCGGAGGCGCTTCACTCAACCGATGCTTGAGAAAATTATTGCAGCAAAAACTGGGTATGGAGCTAACGACTCCAGATTCGCCCCAAACCGTAGGAGCGCTGGGCGCTGCCCTGTTAGCCAGGGATGGAAACCTCAAAATTGATATTCATACGTTATAAAGCAAAATAAAACAAGGAGAATAATATGACTTCTAAAACGTTTTTAATACAGTCTGAGGGTTTAGGAAGAGGTGATGACCAGTTAGGCATAATGCTGATGGCCAACTTTTTACGCTTGTTAGGCGAAAACACTGACAAGCCTGCCGCTCTGGTATTCTGGAACGCTGGAGTAAAGTTAGTCTGCGAAGGATCGCCGGCATTAACTCACTTGAAAAAGCTTGAAGACCATGGAGTTGAAATTCTGGCTTGTACTACCTGTCTGGAATTTTACGAACTGGTGGATAAATTGAAAGTTGGTAAGCTCACGACTATGGTCAAGTCTATTCAATCTATGATGAACACGGAAATGGTGTGTTTGTAAGTTCAGAAAATTGAAAGTTCTCACCGTTTGTTAAGTGGTCAACCTGTCTCTTGCAGGTTGACCACTTAACGGGTAAATAATTTACGGTCTTTCCTAAGAGACTTCATGTTAATTGAATTATATGTTTTCCTGCTTCTTATTTCCTAGTTTGAACCCAAATTTAAAAGTTCTGGTAACCGTGTAATATTTTGTTTTTCAATGATTGAGACAAACTGAAATCTTTTCACCGCCCAAAAAAATAATCTAATCCACAGAGAAATACAACGCATACGTTGGTACTGAATCGAATTTCCCAGTTTATTTTTTCAAATCCGTTAGTCAGGTGTTTTTTGATCGTAAGTACTAATGATTTTGTGCAAATTCCCCAGTTATACTGAGACTTGGCTGGTGGTTGTGTAAGAGGAGCAAAAGACTTTTTGAAGGAGGAAATGAACCTGTGTGCGGGATAGTCGGTTATATTAGTAAAGTCCCGGATAGCCGCGCGATCGATATCGGAATCGCATCTTTAAAAAGGTTGGAGTACCGAGGGTACGATTCTGCCGGTATGGCTTTTCAGGATGAATCCGG
>DEUU01000039.1 GCA_002362735.1 Dehalococcoidia bacterium UBA3254 | reverse complement strand
GATATCAGCTCATCCGGGAAGCTTCTAAAACCTTATGGGAGTTTATTAAAAGAGGAAGCAGAGAAAGCTTATCAGGAGAAAGCCGTTATCCTGGCTGAAGGAGGAGTAGACGGATTCATTATTGAAACGATGTTTGATTTACAGGAAGCTTTATGCGCTCTGCGGGCCTGTAAAAAAGTGTCGGACTTGCCGGTAATTACTTCAATGACGTTCGATACGATAAAAAACGGAGGGCGGACAGTGATGGGCAACTCAGCCCGCGACTGCGCTCAAGCCTTAACGGAGTCCGGAGCGTTTGTCGTCGGCGCCAATTGCGGTAATATTGATCCGTTTCAAATGTCTGAAATCGTACTCAGGATGAAAGAGGTAACCGCACTCCCGATAATCGTTCAGCCCAATGCCGGCAGACCCAGACAGATAAATAATAAAACCGTATTCGATTTGAAACCATCTGATTTTGCTTCAGGGATAAAGCAGTGTTTACAGGCCGGAGCCAGACTGGTGGGGGGGTGCTGCGGCACTTCTCCGGAGCATATCCGTGCGGTTGCAGACCTTTTAGGGAAAAAACCTGTATAAATTAATGATCTTCTGCTTGCTCGAGAGAATAAGGACTTATTTCAATAATCCGGTGACCGAAAGTCAAGGCTGAGTTAATCCCAATCTAGTTTGAGCTTAACTCAGCCTTTATGTTAATCGGAATTACCTATTTTGATTTCCTCTTTTTCTTAACCGAGTCATTATGCTCTTTCACTGAAGTTTCCTTGCCGGTTACCGGGTGGCGGTAATGGAAAGGAGGAATATATCCAGACGGATACCTCGACTCGAAATCTCTCGCTTTGTCCGGCCGGGGCGGTTGGGGCAGTTGATCGGGAGTTATCTTGGCCAATCGCTCTGGTTTAACCCAGCCTTCCAGTGGAGAGGAATTTACTGCAGGATTCCAGATCAGTTTGAGTATTTTCCATTTACCATTCTCTTTAATATACTCGACGGTATAAATACCGGAGCTTAACATTTGCAGGACACCTTTTTCCGCGGGGACTGCCATTGTCCCGAACCCGTACCATCGCCCCTTGGCAGTTTTACTGTCGGGATCGATATCCACGACGCCAGATAACTGCATTACCTGATGCAGGAGTTCCGGGTCCACGCTCCGCGCTTTCTCACCGGTGAAGTACCTTCTCACTCCTTCTTTTCCCAAGAAGACCCCCACAATAATGCTCAAGACAGTATCGGGACTATCCGAAAAACAGTCAATTATTTCCTCATACATCCAGTGTTCAAGGTAATAACCATAAGACCGTTGAAGTCGTTTTAGCGCTTCTATATCCTTCAGTGTAGTGACCTGGCTTTCCAACTCTCTAATCCTGGATTCTATCTCTTTATTATCCATTTCAACCTCCTATTTTCGCATAATTTTAATGTATCCCGGTTAAAAGATTTCTGTTACTTTCATTGGAACGAAAGAAGTCCTTTTAGATATGTAAATTCTAAGGCTTTTATAGGCTTACTTCAATAGGAATCTTATTGGAGTGTCGATGCAACAGACAGAAAAGATAGGCGTCAGAATTCGTGGCAAATTGATATTTGAAAACGTTTGGTAGGAGGGTATTGTCAGGATATAAAACTGGCTAAGGTTGTTTATGGGAAAATCTGACCTATTTAGAAAAATGGCAAACTCCGGATCTCTCGAATACTCTAGGAATAACAAATGGTGGTATAATCAATTTCACAGGTTATATCCAGATTTCTTAATATTTTGATTATTCTCCAGGCTATCATAAAGAATAAAGTCTGGATAATACCTTCGCGATCTTATAAACAAAACCGGGAGATAGACAATGACTGAGAATGTTAAGACGGTAGCGGAAACGAAAGCGGGATTGATTGAGGGGAGTTTTGAAAATGGACTTTATGTTTTCAGGGGAGTGCCTTTCGCCGCCTCCACCGCGGGAGAATTGAGGTGGCTTCCATCACAGCCTGTGGCTGCCTGGAAAGGAATACAACGAGCTCTGGAATTCGGCGCTATTGCACCGCAGGGTGTTGATAATTTAAAGGTCATGCCTGAATTTCAAAAAACAGAGCCGCAGAACGAGGAATGCCTCTTTCTCAATATCTGGAGCCCTGGCCTGGACGAAGCCCGGAGGCCGGTTATGGTCTGGATTCATGGGGGAGCTTTTAACGTGGGCTCTGGATCAAGTCCAATGTATTCGGGGAAGACCCTGGCAAAAAGGGGTAATTTTGTTTTCATCAGTATTAACTACCGTTTAGGTTCGCTTGGATTTCTGCACTTAAAAACGCTTCCAGGAAGCAAAATCCCAGCCACGGGGAATGAAGGCCTCCTGGATCAGATAGCAGCTTTGAGATGGGTCCGGGAAAATATAGCTGCTTTCGGAGGCGATCCTGAAAACGTCACCGTCTTCGGAGAATCTGCCGGAGCGATGTGCGTTGGTTGTTTGCTGGCGATGCCTCAGGCTCAGGGACTATTCCATAAAGCAATTCTGCAGAGCGGTGCAAATACTGTAATTTCACAGGAACGAGGCGCTCAATACGGCCGCTATTTTACCGAAGCACTGGAATTAAATATTGCTGATGCAGAGTCTCTACGCGCTCTTCCTTTTAAAAGGGTCATTGACGCCCAGAATAATATTTCGGAAAAAACTGGTATCAAAGGAGCTTTACTAAGACCGGTAGTAGATGGAGACATTCTTCCCGACATGCCGGTAGAAGCGGTCAAAAAAGGCTCCGCACGCCAGGTTAAAGTCATGGCAGGCACTAACCTGGACGAGATTAAGCTTTTTGCCAGAGTCGGTGCCAGTCCCTCTAACTTGGATGAAGCAGGCCTCATTCGCCGATGCCAAAGAATGTTACCGCCGGATCTAGTCCCGGCGCTGGTAGCTGGTTACCACAGATCCAGGACTAAAGCCGGGTCTTCGATTGAACCATCTGAAATACTGGCAGCAATCAGTTCCGATTTGCAATTCCGCATTCCGGTATTGCGTCTCATTGAAGGCCAGAGTCTATTTCAGCCGGTCTATAATTATCTCTTTACTTTAAAATCTCCGATACCCGGCCTGGGTGCCTGCCACGCGCTGGATATTGGATTCGTGTTCGGTAATCTGAGCCCAAGTTTCAACGGTTCAGGACCCATCGTGAAAAAGCTGGCAATGCAGATGCAGGATGCCTGGACCGCTTTTGCCCGGTCCGGCGATCCAAGCTGCGACAGTCTGGGCAAGTGGCCGGATTACGGGAGTAGCCGCCGCACAATGTTGCTCGGTGAAGAGTGCAAGGTAGAAGATGCTCCCTATGAAGAAGAAAGACAGTCGTGGGATATGATCCCAAACAAATATATGGGAGGATAGGAGTCCGAGAGCCCCATGAGTGGAGAAATAATTGCCATTATCATTTTAAGCGTTGTCGTAGTAGTCCTGATGCTGGTCACTCTGTACAGGAAACCCCAGGACTATTCTCAGTCTTTTTTCCTGTTGCAGCAAAGAATGGGGCAGGTTGAAGAACAGGTAAAAAAGAGCCTCGATGAGGGTAACAGATCCGTTAATGAAAAGTTCGATAACTCGCTCCGTGTAGTTGGGGACATCAAAAAGACCATCGGCAGTCTGGAAGAGACCAATAAACAAATGTTGGAAATCGGCAAAGACATTGCCAGCATCCAGGACTTGCTCCGTCCGCCCCAGATACGGGGCAGTTTGGGAGAGATGACTCTGAGAAATATTTTGGTCGAATTGCTGCCCCAGCAAAATTTCGAAGAGCAATACCGGTTCCGGAACGGGGTGATTGTAGATGCCGTGATCAAAGTAGGCAACCGGATCATCCCGATAGACTCCAAATTTCCTCTCGAGAGTTTTGAAAGATTCATTGAATGCACCGAAGAAAAAGAAAAAATCGGTCATTTGAAAGACTTTTGCCGGAGCGTCAAGTCCAAGATTGACGATATTTCGGCAAAATATATTCTGGAAGATGAAGCTACCTTTGATTTCGCCCTGATGTACATTCCTTCAGAGAATGTTTATTACCAGACCATTCTCAAGGACGCGATGGAAATAGAGGGTAAAAGTCTGGCTGAGTACGCCGTGGGAAAAAGGGTAGTGATTGTCTCACCCAACAGTATTTATGCCTATTTGAGGGTTATTCACATTGGACTGCGCGGAATGCAGTTCGAAAACAATATCCGCAAGATTATGGATGATTTTAACCGGCTGAACAAAGAATTGGAAAAGTTTGAAAAACAATTCTCTACCCTGGGAGCACATATCAATCATGCTCAGTCAACGTTTGACGGCGCAGCCCGTCAACTGGATACGCTGTCCAGCAAGTTATCCGTTATCGGGGAATCAACCCGGGAGAAAGAATAACGAAGAAACATTCTCTCTTCCCGTCTTGACGAGGTGAGATTGTTCTCACTGGGAGGAGCGTATTCTTCTCTTTCGTCATTGCGAGGAGAGCGTCGACGAAGCAATCTGATGCCGATGATATTAAAATAAACTTGAACCGCGGTTAGAATATGGTCTCAGATCGCTTCAGGTAACTAAGGTGTTCGCAATGACGGGACCGAAACTAGACGTTCGCCATGACTAATAAAGGTAGACATTTTTTTGACATTAATGTTCCAGATTATTCTTTAGCTTATTCGCGGTAGATATTTCAGGTAAAATATATAAGGAGGATGCAATGCCAACGGAGAAATATACTGTATCGGGTGAAGAACTGGTATCCAGGGTCAAGAAACTGATTCATGAAGGAAACATTCGTAAAATACGCATATTGCAAGGTGGAAAAGTGATACTGGAGGTTCCTCTTTCGATAGGGGCTCCAGCGGCAGCCATTGGTATTATGGTAGCTCCGGTGCTGGCCGCCCTCGGAGCTTTTGCTGCACTGGTTACAGAATGCACTATTGAAGTTGAAAAAATGGAAAATCCCTAAATGTTCGAATTAATCATCGCTCGCCATGGAGAAACAGCCTGGAATACCGCCGACATTTTTCGTGGCCGTGTCAATATCGGTTTGAGCGAAGCAGGTCTAAAGCAAGCCGAACAGCTCGGTGAATATTTAAGCTTAAAAAAAATCCAGGCGGTCTTTTGCAGTCCGCTGCCCCGTGCACTCCAGACGGCTGAAGCCGTGGCTCGCCACTATCAGATAAAACCTCAACCTTTGGAAGAGTTAACAGACCTGGATTTTGGCGCATGGGAAGGGAAGTCTCGCCAGGAAGTAATGACAAAAAATAAAGAAATCTATGAGCAATGGCTGGACAGACCGGATCTAGCCCAAATACCCGGAGCTGAATCTTTGGAGGCGGCTACAAAGAGGTCTTTATCTGCCCTGGACCGGATCAAAGCCCGAAACCAGGACGCCACGGTGGCGATCATTACCCACCGTGTAATAACCAAAATAATGATCTGCGCTCTTCTTGGATTGGACAACTCTCATTTCTGGAATATCGAACAAAGCACTTGTGGAGTGACCACCTTCATTCATAATGGCCGCTGCTTTATTCTGATGCATCATAACGATACTTCTTTCCTCAAATCCGGAACATTGGTTTAAGGTATAAATTTGGATAGAAAATGCACTAAACCTTAAATGAGAGCCTTAAATCAGCATAACTTATGATAAAATGTAATTATTGATCTCATACTGGGTTGTGGGAGGTTGGCGGGAATGGAGATCAGTACAGTCCGTGATTTCGTGATCAGTATCCTCGGTTGTCTGTATATTATCCTGACTATTGGCATTATTGTCGGCTTGATCTTTATTTTTCTCAAAATCAAGCAACTGACAGATTCTATTAACCGCAAGCTCTATGTTGTCCGCAGATGGCTTGCTTACATCCAGTATTTTGCCAAAGGAATCAATGAAACAGCGAAAGTATTTAAAAAAGGAGGCGCGTAAAATGTCTTCAAACATCGACTACCTGGGAGGAAGAACCGGGTCCATGGTGGGTACATTATTTCTGGGAATATTGATAGGAGCAGTAGCCGGTGGGATAGCGGCTCTACTCCTGGCGCCCAAGTCCGGCCGAGAAACCCGGGAGCTAATTAGAGGAAGAGCTATGGAGACCGGCCAGATGTTACAGGAACGTTTTAAGGATGTCAGGGGCAGATTCAGCAAAGCCAGCCAGGAGATGGGTACTCCCAATGAAAAGGTAATGCAAGCGGTAGAAAAAACTCAGTAGAGGAGGATGGATATGGACGGCAGGGATAATCCTGACGGAAGGGAATCCTCAGGAGGAGGATTTTTTATCGGATTTCTTGTGGGAATGATGGTCGCTGGCACCGTGGTGTTGCTTTATGCTCCAAAATCGGGACCGGAAACTCGCAATTTTCTGCAAGAAGAAATGGACAAAACAGCACAGATGCTGCGAAGCTGGTCGGATGATATCAGGCAAAGAGGCAGAGAAATAAGCCAGATTATCAGCTTTAGTTCACAGCAAACAATGAGTTCCATGGAAAAACAACCAGAAAAGAATTTCTAAAGGAGGCAGAAATGGATAATGGATCAAGTGCCGGAACGGCGATGGGAGCGGGTTTAGGGGGAATCATGATCGGCGTTTTGATTGGAGCAGTTATTGGCGGTGTGGTGGCTTTACTTTTTGCTCCTCAAACTGGCAATGAGACTAGAGAAATGGTGAAAAATCGCTTCGGTCGCATGAAAGAAGTCTTTAGCCAGAGCGCGGATGACATCAACCGGATGGCTGAAAAAACGTCGAACCAGGTAAAGAGTAGCGCTCGTGAAATGAGACAATCAACTTAATCCTTGATCTCAACCGGCATTATTAACCCGAACCATAATATTATTTAATAGCATGTGACGGTTACCTGGGCGGGAATTATATCGTCTTTAACAGGTGCCTTAGCCCAGGTACAGTTGTCTTTGCCCGGTAACTGAAAGAGTGCGAATAATAATCTCTGAGGTCATAATTGGGCAGCGCATCAAGTTTCTTCAGCCGGTACTGGCGCATAATATTATTTATCGCTATCATGATTTTGGTATTCTGGGTGCTGTGGAAGCTGCTGAATATCATGCTTCCATTTATTCTCGGATTGATCCTGGCTTATCTTTTACTACCGGCAATACAATGGATTGAAAAAAAACTCCCCTGGAAAACCCGCGCATTACAGACCAAACGCATTTTATTGATCATCCTGATATATATCCTGGTTTTGGCGGTTATAGGTATTACTTTATTTTATACGGTGCCCTATCTGGTAGATTCATTTTCCCAATTTGTCACCAACTTGCCGCAAATTATTTCCGATCTGACGAAACGATTTCAAGATTTTTTTAATAGCATCCGCCAAAGCGTTCCGCCGCAAATTCAAGACCAGGTAAATACATACCTGGCTAATATCGGAAACTCGATCTTCAACGCCCTGAGTTCTGGGGTTTCCGCGGGGCTTTCATACCTTAGTTCAACATTCGGTCTGATCCTGGGATTCGCCTCGCTGCCAGTCTTCCTGTTTTTCCTCCTCAAAGACGCTGAAAAATTAAATGAAGGTTTTTATGCCCCTTATTCCCCCTGGCTTCGCGAACATATCCACGGGATTGTTACGATCATCAGCAACATTCTGGGCAGATACATCCGCGCTTCCATAGTCCTGGGTCTGGCGGTAGCGATTCTGGACTTTATTGGCCTGGTGATATTGGGAATACCATTCGCTCCGGCACTGGCTTTTTGGGCGGGACTAACGGAGCTCATACCGGTCCTCGGACCATGGATTGGCGGGGCAGCCGGAGTGATAGTCACACTGGCGACCGATTCCAGTAAAACCATCTGGGTACTGGTCCTCTATTTTGTGGTCCAGCTTTTGGAAGGAAATCTACTGGTACCAAGAATTCACAGCCAGTACCTCAAAATACACCCTGCGGTAATATTGATACTTCTGGTAATTGGCGGCCACTTCGGTGGATTATGGGGCATCATTTTAATCGTTCCCTTTGCCGCTACATTTACGCAGATCTACCGATTCTTGCTCCGAAGCATCCGAGAAGAAGGGCTCAGAAGGGAATAATTTTCCGCTTAGACTTTTTAATATTGCAAATACGCAAAAATACTCTAATCTAATTGCATACAAGAGTTGATGGTCGAGAGACATAAATTAAAAATAAAGTAAATAAATAAGGGGGAGGCAAATCTGTAAAACGATTGGCCAGGTTAGTATATCATCATTGACTAACTATCCCTGTCCATTCATACTAGAATTATGGAAAGTAAGAAACCACTGCTACTGCTGGTGGACGGCAGTGCCCTCGTACACCGAGCATTCCATGCTCTTCCCCCTTTAACTCTGGCCAAGACCGGAGAGACTGTGGGTGCCGTCTACGGCTTTTCGATGATGCTGATTAAGGCTATCAATGAATTAAAGCCCACTCACTATGCGATTGCCTTTGACCGTAAAGCACCCACTTTCAGACACGTGCTTTTCGATCAATATAAAGCTCACCGTCCACCGATGCCGGATGAACTGGCGGGTCAGCTTGGAAGGGTTCGGGAAGTCGTTAATGCCTTTCAAATTCCTATCTTCGAACTGGATGGTTTTGAGGCGGATGATATTTTGGGAGCATTAAGCATTCAGGCTTCCACGCAGGATATGGATGTAGTCATTTTGACCGGCGATGCGGATATGATGCAACTGGTATCTCCCAAAGTAAAAGTATATTATCCTCGCCCCGGCGGCAGTTTCAGCGATTCCATGCTTTATGATGATGAAGCCGTGAAAAAACGTTACGGCGTATCCGCCTTACAAATAGCCGATATTAAAGGTTTAAAGGGAGATGCATCAGATAACATTCCGGGGGTACCCGGTGTAGGAGACAAGACCGCTTTAAAACTAATCCTGCAATTCGGTAATATCGAAAATCTGCTGAATCGACTTGATGAGGTAGAGCCGGCTAAATTAAAAGACAAGCTTAAAGAGAATGTTGAATTGATAAAACAGAGCCATAAACTGGCGACAATTGTGAGGGAAACGCCAGTGACGCTAGACTTTGATAAATGTTGCCAGTTGGAACGGTATGACCGCAACCGGGTAGCTGAGCTTTTCCGCGAACTGGGTTTTAACAGTCTGCTGAGTAAACTGCCCCAATCGCAAATCCCGGTAGATATAGCTACTATGGAAAAAGAAGAAAAACCGGTGCAATCTGCCCTGGCTATAGAGTTTAAGGCGATTGAACCCAGCTATCAAATTGTTAAGGACCCCGATACTCTGGATGAACTGACAGTACGCCTGGCGAAGGCCGGTAAATTATCGATCTCCACAGAAGGGTCCAGCCTCAGCCCGATGAGTGCGCAGATAGTGGGGATTTCAATTTCTCCGGAGGAGGGAGAGGCTTATTATATCCCGATAACAGCGGGAGGAGACTTGCCCAGTAGCCAGCTGCCATTAGAGCTGGTAATCAGCAAGTTGAAGCCGATTCTAGAAGATGCCAGCCTTATGAAAAATATTCATAACAGTAAATATGATTTGATATTACTGGCGGAAAACGGTATTTATCTCAATAATCTAAGTTTCGATACAATGCTAGCGGCCTATCTTCTGGGAGATAAATCACTGAGCTTAAAGGACATTGTTTTCAACCGTCTGGGCATAGAAATGACCCCTACCAGTGCCCTGACAGGTACCGGCTCCAAGCAAATTCCTATGTTCCAGGTTGATATAGAGCAGGTCTCTAACTATGCCTGCGCCAATGCTGATATGACCGGAAGGCTTACCAAATTTTTAAAAATAGAACTCCTGCAGTTGGGTGACATCCGGGAATTATTTGAAAAAGTGGAGATGCCGCTGATCCCTGTCCTGGCCCACATGGAACGCTGCGGGGTAATGCTGGACACCGGACTCCTCAGTGAAATGTCCAAAAGCCTGGGTAGCCAACTCGAAAAGATCGAGAAAAAAATCTATGAGGAAGCCACGGTTGAATTCAATATCAACTCTCCTATGCAGCTGGGGGAAGTCCTCTTCGAAAAATTGCATCTTCCGGGGAAAAAAGTCCACGGTAAATATTCCACAGAGGCTTCAGTTCTGGAGGAGCTGCGTACCTTCCCGATTATTCAACACATCCTGGACTACCGTCAGTTGATCAAACTGAAGTCAACCTATGTAGATGCTCTGCCGTGTTTGATTAATGATAAGACCAGGCGCGTACATACGAGTTTCAATCAAATGCGGACGACTACCGGACGGCTTTCTTCCAGTGAACCGAATTTACAGAACATTCCGGTGAGGGGGGGACTGGGAAGAGAAATTCGCAAAGCCTTTGTCGCTCCTCAGGGGACCGTACTGATTGCCGGAGACTACTCGCAGATCGATCTCAGAGTCCTCGCTCATCTATCCCAGGACCCGGGGCTATTGGAAGCCTTCCGGCAGGATAAGGATATCCACGCTGCCACAGCAGCCCAGCTTTTCGGCGTCAATATCAATGAAGTCAAACCGGATATGAGGCGGCTGGCCAAAACCGTTAACTTCGGCGTCATCTACGGAATGAGTGAATTTGGCCTGGAACAGGCGACCGAGCTTTCCAGGAAAGAAGCGGCACAGTTTATAACCGCCTATTTTGAAAAATATCCGGGAGTCACCCGTTACCTGGAATCAACACGGACGCAAGCCCGACAATCAGGTTACGTCCAGACTATACTCGGCCATCGCCGTTACGTTCCGGAAGTCAATTCACCAAACAGAATGGTACGGGAAGCAGCCGAACGCATGGCTATCAATATGCCCGTTCAGGGCACTTCTTCGGACATCATAAAAGTGGCGATGATCAACCTTTATCGTGAAATTTGCGAACGCAAACTAAAGAGCCGGATGCTGCTGCAGGTACATGATGAGTTGATTTTTGAAGTACCCCCGGATGAAGTTGAACTGATGGACGGGCTGATCGGTGACAGGATGGCGACGGCGATTCACCTCTCGGTACCTCTGAAAGTAGATCTAAAGTCTGGCCCTAACTGGGGCGCGATGGAGTAATTTTGTGCCTGAATTGCCTGAAGTAGAGACCACGGTCAATGACCTGAAACCCTTTGTTGTGAATAAAAAGATAGAGAATGTAGATGTCCTATGGAATGGCAACATCGCCGAACCTTCCGTGGAGAAGTTCCGCCAGGGACTGATTGGCCGGGAAATAAAAAGCCTTCTCCGGAGAGGAAAATTGCTCATCTTTGAGCTGGATAACGGTAAATTCCTGATCATTCACATGCGTCTTACAGGATCTTTACTCATCAAGAAAGCGGATGAAGAACCGGGGAAATATATTGGGGTGATCATTTATCTTAATGATCTGACTGCAATTCATTTTCGGGATATGCGTCACTTCGGAAAGATGTGGTTGGTCAAAGACGTTAAGGCTATTACCGACAAACTTGGTCCGGAACCGTTTGACCCTGAATTTACACCTGGTGTCCTGGCAAAAATCCTGAAAAATCGCAAGACTGCCATCAAAGGCCTGCTCCTTGACCAGACTCTGATCGCCGGCATCGGCAATATGTACGCCGATGAAGCTTTATATGCTTCCAGAATTCATCCGATGAGAGCAGCAAACAGCCTCACCAGGCCGGAGGTAATACGCCTGCATAAAGCCATTCAATTCGTCTTATCCCAGGGAATTCGCAACAAAGGTGCGAGTACAGAGACCTATATCCGACCGGAAGGTGTGAAGGGAGAAGCCCATCTTCAATTTCAGGTAGCCCACCAGAGAGGGAAGGACTGCCCTGTGTGCGGAGGTCCGATCGAGAGAATCGAAGTCCACCAGAGGGGTACTTATTTCTGCCCAAAATGTCAGAAACTGAAGCGGATCAGAAGTTAATTACTGCAGCCAGAAAATTAATTAGCAACATATTCAGATCACTTTATTCCGCTTAAGATAATTTATTTCGTTTTCCGTCAGACCGAGAAGATCTCGATAGACATATTCGTTATCCTGTCCCCGGAGAGGAGCTGCTCGTCTATATGTTGTCGGACCATCCGAAAGATGAATAGGCGAGGCATCGGCGAAATTTCGGCCGAGACCAGGATGGTCAATTTTCCGAAAAAATCCCCGGGATTCGAGCTGAGGATCGTTAGCCAAATCAGCGGCGTTTTGGACCACACCGGCCGGGACTTTTTCTCTCTGCATCCTGATCATCACTTCCTCTGCAGGGTATTGACGCGTCCATTCCCCCACGAAGTTTTCCAGGGTCTCCACGTTTTCTAAACGGCTTTCCAGAGAGGAAAACCTCGCTTCATTAGCCCAATCCGGATTGCTCAGAGCGCGTTTAAATCCTTCCCATTCTTCTGAGGTTGTAACGGTAATAGCACACCAGCGGTCATTCCCCTGACAGGGATAAATACCGTGTGGAGCGAATTTGTCAGATCGGTTGCCAGCCGGTTTAACCTCCGGCTTTCCCCGGGTAAATTCTAAAAATGCATCCCCCAGCAGTGAAGTCATGGCTTCCATCTGGGAAAGGTCAATAAACTGACCCTCTCCGGTCTTCCGGCGGTGTTCAAGAGCACTGAGCAGGGACAGGCTGGCGTAAAGTCCGGCAACATGGTCCGAATAAGAAAATCCCAATCCAAGCGGCAGTTGGTCAGGATAAGCTGTGAGACAGGTTATACCGGAAAAAGCCTGAACCGTGGGACCAAACCCGACGTAATCACGTTGAGGCCCGGTATGTCCCATCACCGACATACTGATAAGAATAATTTGTGGATTAATGTTTTTTAATTCAGGATAACCAAGCCCCCAGTTGTCCATGACTCTGGGACTGAAATTTTCCACCGCCGCGTCGCTGATCCCGACGAGTTTCCTGGCAATTTCGATCCCCTCAGATTTGCTCAAGTCCAGAGTAATACCGAGCTTGTTTCGATTCCAGGTATTATAGTAGCCTCGGCTGAACCTGTCCTCACCTTCCGGCAACAGAGGCTGAATCTTGATTACTTCCGCTCCGAAGTCGGCGAGCATCCGGGTAGCATAGGGACCTGCCAGTACCCAGCTGAAGTCCAGGATCCGGATATGGTCCAGGATAGATTTATAAGACATACTGTTATTCTAATCATTATGTAAGAAGTTTACCAACGAAAGTTCAATACACTCTCAAACGTTATGTAAAAAAATTATGGGAATTAGAATCGTTCGTTACGAACCGGATATACAAAATCTCAGATAAACGGTGGTTCTTGAATGTGCCTTCGAAAAAGATTTATACTAGATAAGGGATTATGAGTATCTCTCCTGATTACAGGAGAGATAATATTTTAAAGGATATAAGAGTAAATTCGATATTCGAATTAATATAGAGTTATGGCGACAAAACGAGATTACTACGAAGTTCTGGGGGTAGACCGGAACGCGACCGATGAAGAAATAAAAAAGGCTTTCCGCAAACTGGCTTTCAAATACCATCCGGACCATAACCGGGAAGACAACTCCGGTGAAGCTTTCAAAGAGATCAACGAGGCCTATGAAGTGCTCTGCGACCGGGACAAGCGGGCGGCATATGACCGCTATGGGCACGCGGGTGTGGAAGGTTCCTTCGGAAGAAGCTTTGAAGGGATGGACTTCGGTGGTTTCGGAGATATTTTCGATGCTTTCTTCGGCGGAGCCACTACCTCTACCAGACAAGGCCCACAACAAGGTAACGACCAGAAAACAGACCTTACTATAACGTTCGAAGAAGCAGTTTTCGGAACAGAAAAAACCGCTAAGATTTCGAGGATCGAAAATTGCTCTATGTGCCATGGTTTGGGATCCAAACCGGGTGTCGATCCGGTTCGCTGCCCGACCTGCAACGGAACCGGTCAAATCCGGAGGGTCCAGCAGAGCGTTTTCGGACGGTTTACCAATATCGCCACGTGCAGCCACTGCCGGGGCACGGGTACAATTATCAAGGAACCCTGTCCGCAGTGCCGTGGAGGTGGAAGAGAGAGGGTTGAGCGTACCGTTCGTGTGAGAATACCGGCCGGGATCGATAATGGAGCCCAGGTGGTTATGCGAGGTGAAGGAGATTCCGGAACCCGCGGAGGGTCAGCTGGCAACCTTTTCATTTCTATTACGGTTAAGCCCCATGAGTTCTTTATCAGACGGGGAGATGATATTGTTTATGAGCTTCCTATCAATTTTATTCAGGCAACGTTAGGCGATGAGGTTGAAGTACCCAGTCTGGTGGGAAAAACTAAAATCAAGATTCCACCCGGGAGCCAGACCGGTAAATTGTTCCGCCTGAAAGGTCAGGGAATTTCTCATGTCAACCGCAATGGGCGAGGAGATCAATTAATCCTGTTGGTAGTGCTGACACCCAGCTCTTTGAACGATAAACAGAAACAGACCATGAAAGAGTTTGGCAATTCTTTGACTCCAGACAATATGCCGTCCAGAGAAAAGTGGAAAGACTGGATTGACGGCGTCAGAGACGCTTTCGGCGAGTAAGGAAAGAGAAGAGCTTCCACTTGCGTCCAGTAAGCTCATGATTAACCTGAGCGCTCATGAGCTGGCTAGCCGCTTCCCGGGGACTAAATCCATCATACAGGACACGATAGATCTTTTCCGTGATCGGCATTTCCAGTCCTATGTCACGAGCCAATTCCCAGGCTACTTTTGTCGTGCTAACCCCTTCCGCCACCCCATCCATAGATTGTAAAATTTCATCCACCGACCGGCCTTTAGTCAACTCAACTCCCATATAATGGTTGCGGCTCAAGGTGCTGGAACAAGTGGCGATCAGATCACCCAGTCCCGCGAGACCGGAAAAAGTTAACGGGTTTGCTCCTAATGCCACTCCCAATGCGGACACCTCAGTTAACCCTCGAGTCATAAAAGCGGCTTTGGCATTATCTCCGTAACCGAGGCCATCTGTCATTCCCGCCCCAAGAGCGATAATATTCTTCAGGGCTCCACCCAGTTCCACCCCAATCATATCGGTATGTGTAAAAACGCAAAGATTAGAAGTTGTGAGCAATCTCTGTATCATACGGCTGACGTCCTGATCATCAGCTGCTACGATAGTGGCCGCGGGCAGTCCCTTGAGCACTTCTCTGGCCAGATTGGGGCCGGAAAGGACGCAAATATTCCGTCGGAAACGTGAGTCTATTTCTTCCGTAATTACCTGAGACATGCGCTTTTTGGTACCAATTTCCAATCCCTTGGCAGCGCTGGCAATCAACATAGATTTTGTGAGGAAGGGCATCACCACACGGATGTTTTGGCGCATTGTCTGCGAGGGAACAGCCAGAATTACCGCTTTGGAATCTGCTAAGGCTTCGCGGGGATCGTCAGTGACAGATAATCCACCTGGGATATCGATGGATGGAGCATCGTTGGTTTTGGTTCCTGAGCTCTTTATTTCAATGGCTTCTTTTTCAGTCCGTGCCAGAAGTTCTACTTTCAAGCCCTTGCGAGCCAGGATGATACCCAGCGTCGTTCCCCAGGATGTGGTCCCAACGATTGAGACTTTGGGCATAAATTAAGCCCCGGTCTTTGAAGGGGCTTCTACGTGCGAAGCTTTATCACCGATCTTGCGTTCGGTACCAGCTACCAGTCGGTTAATATTATCGCGGTGCATGACGACGATTACGAGACAGCCGATTAAAGCGTAGACCAGATATTCCAGAGGAAATTTATAGATGATGGTTAAAGGTACCAGAATAACATAGGCAGTCACTACTCCAACGATGGAACCAACGGAGGCATAGCGGGTAACTCCAGCAGTAACAAAAAAGACCTCTCCCCCAATCAGAGCAGCCGGAGGACAAAGAGCAACCATACCGCCAAAAAATGTAGCGACACCCCTGCCACCCTTAAACTTAAGGAATATGGACCAGTTGTGTCCCGCGATAGCGGCTAATGCAGCCAACATCTGGGCAACCAGAGTACCCAGACCGAAATTGCCAACGACAAGCAGTCCATCACCGAAGATCAGCCCGGCCAGGGCTACGGCCAGGACTCCCTTCAAGACATCTCCTACCAGTACCATAGCGGCCGCTTTGGTGCCTGCTGTCCGTAAAACATTGGTGGCCCCAATTTTACCGCTGCCGAACTTACGGATATCTTTTTTGGCATGAAAACGGGCTACCAGCAAACCGATAGGAATTGAACCGATTATATAACCCAGTATTATGACATACACAAATTTGGCTACGATCATGGTTTACCTCCCCTGACTTTGAACACAAGGCGGATAGGAGTCCCTTTGAAACCATATATTTCACGTAATTTATTTTCGAGAAAGCGCTCATAGGAAAAATGGATCAGTTTGGTATCATTGACAAGAAAACGAAATACCGGAGGATTGGTCCCTGTTTGACCGGCAGAATAGACTTGCAGGATTTTTTTGCCTTTGTGAGGGAGATTATGGCTGGCAACTGCCTCTTTGATCAGGTTGTTGACCTCTGCGTCCGGAAGACGCATAGACCTCTCCTCGATTATTTGCAAAACCAGCGGCATAATTTTATTAACTCCCTGACCCAACTTAGCAGAAATATACACTATCGGAGCATAAGGTGCAAATTTCAATTTGCTTTTAATATATTCGTCATAGGCAATCTTGTTTTTTTCAGTAACCAGGTCCCATTTATTTACCAGAACCACAATCCCCTTGCCGGCCTGTTCAACATAACCGGCAATATGGGCATCCTGAGCTGTCAGCGGTTCTGTAGCATCCAAAACCAACAGAGCGATATCCGCTCGATCGATAGCCCTCATGGCTCGGAGCACGCTAAACCATTCAATGCCTTTTTCAACCCGGCCGCGACGCCTAATTCCAGCCGTATCAATAAGTATAATGTTTTGTCCACCAAAGTCAAGTATAGTGTCTATTGCATCCCGGGTAGTGCCCGGTGTATCGCCAACAATGCTCCGTTCCGTGCCCAAAAGAGTATTTAACAGTAGCGATTTGCCGACATGAGGCCTTCCGACAATGGCGGCCTTGATTCCCGTTACCTGAGTCTCTTCCTCAGGTGGAGGAGACGGCAGTAAACCGATCACCTTGTCCAGCAGGTCCGCCACTCCGCGGCCGTGATACCCGCTAAGAGTTACAGGCTCTCCCAGACCAAATTTATTAAACTCGGCTGCCTCAGACTGCTGCTTTTCACTATCTACTTTATTAACGGCCAAGATCACCGGCTTACCGATCTTGCGGAGAATATCCGCAATCTCCTGGTCAACTGGCATCACCCCTTCTTTCACATCGGTCAAAAAAATGATGACATCTGCTTCCGAAATTGCCAGGAGAGCCTGTTTTCTGATCCCCTTCGCGATCACAGACTCTTCTAGAAACTCGATCCCTCCGGTATCCACCAGGATGAAATCAACTCCGTCCCAGTTGGCATCGGCGAAGATTCTGTCCCGGGTGGTCCCGGGAAAATCCTCCACAATAGCGACCGGTTTCCCGGCGATCCGGTTCAATAAAGTAGACTTTCCGACATTTTGTCTACCAATAATGGCCACCACAGGCTTGGACAAACTATTTTTACCTTTCTAACGATGTTTCCCGGAACAGCATAGGCCTTACTTAGATTATACCGTGATTATTTCTCTAGTAATCCCGCTAAATTCAGAGTAACCATCATAATACTACTATATTTAGCAACAATCAAGAAAACGTTTCTTTAGTTTCTATACTAAACCCGGCCTCCCTTTACGTTTACCGCATGGCGCTTCCGGTTTTGAGTTATTCCTATTTATGCCTTCTCAGGAAGACATCCAGTCCTCCCAGCATTTCAGCCAAAATGGCTTTCTGCACATACAAACGGTTTTCAGCCTGATCAAAAACCACCGAACTTGGACAGTATAAAACATCGTCAGTTACTTCTTCGCCGTGGTGAGCCGGCAGAGGATGCATGAAGATAACATCTTCTTTTGCCTGGCTCAGGACATTTTCCGTAATCTGGTAATTAGCAAAAGACTGGCGTCGCTGAGCAGCTTCTTCTTCCTGGCCCATGCTGGTCCAAACGTCAGTATAAATCACATCTGCTCCGCTTGCAGCTTCCACAGGCTTATCCGAACAAACGACCTCAGCCCCATTTCCCATCGCATATTCTCTTGCAGTATTCAGGATATTCTCTGAGATCGTGTATCCCTCAGGCGAGGCGATACTAAAATTGATACCCATCATGGTACAGGCTAACATCAGACTGTTAGCAACGTTATTGCCGTCACCGATATAGGCTACTTTCAGGCCTTTTAACTCCCCTTTTCTTTCAAAAATGGTGAGCAGGTCCGCCAGTGCCTGACAGGGGTGTTCAACATCGTCCAGAGCATTAATGACCGGAACATCACAATATTTCGCCAGGTCTACTACCATCTTGTGAGAAAACGTCCGGGCAGCAATGACATCCACATAGCGGCAGAGCACAGACCCTACATCCCTGGGAGGCTCGCGCTTACCCAGGCCTATTTCTGCAGGTGAGAGATAAATCGTATGGCCGCCCAGTTGCCTCATGGCGACATCAAAACTCACCCGGGTCCTCAGCGAGGGTTTTTCGAATACCAACGCTAAAATCTTGTGGTCAAGGATAGACAACCACTTGTCATGTTTCATATCTATGGCATCTGAAAGGAGTAAATGAATTTCCTCACTGCTCAGATCCGTCATGGACAATAAATCTTTACCTTTCAAGGAAGCCTCCAGAAATACAAATTACAAATTAAAAATCCCGAATAAGATAATTAATAAAATATAAAAATACCAACAAAAACTAATAGTAGCAGTATAGTCAACATTTGGCAACTCTCAAACTTTTGCATCAGAACCTTTGCAACAGTTTAAAAATAGCTTCAGAACCAAAGTCTAGAGCTTCAACTGAGATCCGCTCATCAGGAGCGTGAAGGAGTTCCCAGAAATTAAAATCAGGAGGGAATTTCATCGGTAAAAATCCATAAGTTTGAATTCCCAGCCGGGCAAAGGTATGCCCATCCGTCGGAGCCGGTAGAATTAAAGGCAGAGGGATTCCACCGGGGTCCTCTTCATGCAAAATATCGCATAAAACCGAAAACTTCCCCATATCCGGTTCATCCGGCACGGGCTCATAATGGGTAACCTCCAAGGCTGCTTTATCCCCTATCACGCCCTTCAATTCTGATATGATATCCATTTCGCCAAAACCGGGAAGCAACGGACAGGCCAGATGTAAAATAACTTCACGGGGCACCTGTCCAAGGTGTTCTCCTCCTTTCACTAAGAGAGGATTAACAGTATTATGCAATATCGGATCAAGTATTTTTCCTTTAGTCCCCAGAGCATCGAGCGCCCGATCCGTCAGAGCTGGATTGAGAAGAGAAGAGATTAGCAAGTTTGAAGGGAAAGTCAGGTTGTTCGCCATTGTTTGTATCATGCTCCGGGTGGTGGTGGTAATGTGCACGGGTAGTCGGTTGCTATCGAGTCTTTGTAATATTCGCCCGAGTTCGGCCATCGCCGCACCGCGCACAGGTATCGTGGAATGCCCGGTGGAACCATGAATACGCGCTAGAACGCCACAAATTTTCTTTTCATTCACCATGATTGGATAGAATTTTTTATTACCAATGTAAAATGTGGCCCCCCCAAATTCTCCAATAGCATAGCGGATATTTTTAAACAGACGGGCATGGTTTTCAACCAGAAACTTCGCTCCGCACTTACCTAGAGTCTCTTCATCACTCAACGCTACAAAAATGACGTCTCCAGGTAAAGATAAGTTTTCAATTTTCGCGCGAATGAAGGCCGCCAGCATCATTGCGACTCCACCTTTCATATCCAGGGCTCCTCTTCCCCAGACCACTCCATCCGCTAATTTGCCTTCAAAGGGAGGATAGGCCCATTTCTGGTCTTCAGCCGGCACCACATCTACATGCCCGTAAAGCATCAAAGGAGGGGATACCCCTCGTCCGGGTATCCGCGCAATTAGATTAGGACGCCCGGGATCGAGAGCCAGTAATTGTGAGAAAATCCCAACCTCGTCAAGGATATGCTGAATATAGCGAATACATTCTAATTCGTTACCCGGCGGATTAGCGGTATTAAAGCGAAGAAGATCCCGTAGAAGACGAACCGGACGATAATAAGAAATGGGCTGAACGCGTTCTTTTAAAAATGACATAAGGCCTCCCCCGACTCTTTGGCACTCACCGCCTCTAAATTTATTATTACATTTTTTGCAGGTATCAATTGCCTGAAATGTAAAAAATTTATAAATTGAAGAGCACGGTACTTGTGAAGACACCGGCAAGTGTAAGCCGGTGTACATTATGTCCGGTGAGAGCCCTGAATAAAGAAACCTTACCAGGATGGAAATGAATGCATCTTAATCCAGAGGGTTTTAATTATAATCCCAGCATTTTAGCCAGGCTGGTAAGGTTCATGCCCACGCCGGGGATGATGCCGAAAAGAAGGACGCCGGCACTGGAGAGGAGCAGAGCTAAAATCAATGGGCCAGAAGCGTTCACCCTTTCGCTGGAAACGGGCTGCCCGATCCACATCACCTTTACCACCCGCAGGTAATAGTAAGCCGAGATCACACTGTTTAGAATAGCGATGATAACTAACCAGAGTAAACCCTGCTGAACGGCCGTACCGAAGAGGTAAAACTTCGCT
>DEUU01000094.1:3406-3563 GCA_002362735.1 Dehalococcoidia bacterium UBA3254 | reverse complement strand
CAAGCGAATGTATGAACCTTAAAGCACCTTATCCCTGGTGGCCAAAGAATAAAATTAAAGAGTATAGTCGGGTACTGAACGAGGTTAAAGCGGGGAACACTTTAAAGGGAGAAAGACTTTTTATTAATAAGAACGGAACAAATTTCTGGGCTAATAC
>DEUU01000094.1:0-3134 GCA_002362735.1 Dehalococcoidia bacterium UBA3254 | reverse complement strand
GTACACGTTCCTATTACGGTGGGAAAAGATTTAGCTTTCATTCTTACAAACTGGGTGGATACTACCAAGGAAAGAGCTTTCCAAGAAGAACGGGCGTGTTTTTCGATGAAACTAATCTCAGCCCAGGAAGAGGAAAGGAAAAGAGTCGCTCAAGAATTGCATGATGACACCGCTCAAAACCTGGCCCTCCTGTGCCTGGAACTTGATTCCCTCCTCAATGATAAAGATATACCTATCCGAATTTTTAACAAACTCAAGAATCTGAAAGAAGATGTTAACCGGACAATGAACGATGTCCGGCGCTACAGCCATGCCCTGCGCCCTGGAATCCTGGACTATCTGGGATTGGAAGCAGCGTTAGAGCAACTGGTGTCCGAGTCTCGTGAGCCCGGTGATTTGGATATAAAGTTCGAAGTAAGCGGCATCCCAAAGAGGCCTTCCAACGAATTGGAACTGGTCCTATTTCGCGTTGCCCAGGAGGCGCTTAATAATATTCGCAAGCATTCTCAGGCTACTACGGCAAGGATCCATCTAGACTTCTCCCCCGATGTCATAAAATTAACCGTGACCGATAACGGCAAGGGCTTTGATCCCGAAAAAGCTATGCATGCGGCTCTTGAAAGAGGCAGTTTGGGACTGGTTGGAATGAGAGAGCGGGCACAACTGGTGGGAGCAGATCTTAAGATAAAGTCACAACTGGGAAAAGGTACTGCAATTTGTTTGGAAATTAAAAACGCTTAGAGAACTCAGTTAATATTTTGCTGTGAATATGTTTTTTAACTGTTTTCTTTTGTCAGTCCAGCTACCAGTCCTGACGCCCATGCCCAACCGAGGTTGTACCCCCCACGATTTCCGTTGACATCCAGCACCTCACCGGCGAAATAAATACCTTTTTGCTTCCTTGATTCAAGAGTGATGAAATTAATTTCATCCACATTGATACCACCGCTGGTGAACTCAGCTTCATTCCATCCCCGCGTGCCGCTGATCTTAAAACGCCTGTCTTTTAATGATTTTGCCGCAATTTCTATACCCTGGCCAACAAAGAGACTCTTAAATGGAACACCGAATTTATTTGGTAGAATCCCGGTCAGCATTTCTTCTGCAGACCATTTTTCCCGAACCCTTCTCTCGAGTTCAAACTTAAGCTCCTCCCTATCCATGAAAGGTATCAGGTCCACCGATACGAAGACATCTTTTTGACGATCTCGGTTAAGAGCAATAGAGATCTCTTCACTGACATCTAAAATGCAAGTTCCGGAAAGTCCGTATTTGGTAAACAGCAGTTCACCCTTTGCTTGTTCACCATATCGTCCACCAATAATACTCCTGGCATTAGCAAAGATTCTTTGACCTTGCATGACCTGGCACAGATTGTCTTTTACTAACAAAGGCACTACCGCAGGAACTGGATCTACCAGGGTATGACCTAATTTTCCGGCCAGTTCAAGAGTGCTGCCGTCGGAACCAAAAGCCGGGTAAGTTTTGCCTCCTCCAGTAATAATTATTTTCCGGCACTCTATCTGTTGGCCTGTTTCGGAATTAATCAAAAAGCTGTTTCTAGTGTGTGAAATTCCGGTACAATTGAAATTAAATAATATGGGTACCTTCAGCCTATCTAGCTCCATCTGAAGTACTTTCAATACCGAAGCAGCCTGATTTGTGAGGGGAAATATCCGGCCTTCTCTGGAAAACGTCCTTAGGCCGAGTACTTGGAAAAAATCCAATATCAAAGTTTTACCAAATTGAGCGAATATTGCACGAACTAACTCTCGGGCGCTCTGATTGTAAAATTTTTCACTGAGATCTTCATTTAAAAGGTTACACCTGCCGTCACCCGAAGCCAGTATTTTTTTACCGAGTTGCGAAGTCTTTTCGCAGATGACGACTTTTTCCCTTTGGCGAGCTTGATTAATAGCGGCGCAGATACCGGCAGCTCCTCCACCGATAACCGCGGTTGAATATTTGTTCATCAGATGAAATCTGATCCTCTCATGGAATCCATATTCCGGATATATTTTTTGCCCAGCTGATGGCCCGGTCTAGTTCTCCTTCCTTAAGTGGACCTTGCCTTCCTTTTACAAAGAATCCTTGTGGGTTGTTTGCCAGTACACCGCCCTTGCTGTTTAAAATATTGGCAATTCTTCCCGCAGCATAGCCGAAGATTCCTACGATTTTTGTTGATATTCTGGTATCGAAAGCAGCGAATTTTACTCCTTTAATATTGGATTCCGTAATTTTTCCCAGAAGTTCTTGAACCGGTTTAGTGGGTCTTCCCCCTTGAGTTGGAGACCCAAAAATAACAAGATCAACCTTCGCCAATTCGGAAGGGTTGAAATCCCCTACCTGGATTACTTTTACTTCTCCGGTTAAGGAACTTCCGATAGTTTTGGCAATTTGAGCAGTATTTCCATAGACCGAATCATATATTATCAGAACTTTCATTCGATCAGGCCTCCTTTTCAGAAATTGGTTCTCTGATTATATTGTATTAAGCAAACCGTGTCCAGATCATGGTAAACTGCTTGTTTACCGTTCGTAATGGGCATTTATTCTATATAATAAAATTAGTAAGATTAGAAGGAGCGCAATTTAATGCCGGTTCCTAATTCAGAGGTAGCCAGAATCTTTGATGAATATGCTGACCTCCTGGAAATACAGGGAGCCAACGAGTATCGTGTCCGGGCTTACCGTACTGCTTCTCGTAACATCTCCTATCTCTCTCAAAACCTGGCAAACATGGTGAAGCGGGGAACAGATCTGACAGAACTGCCCGGAATTGCAAAAGATCTGGCAATGAAAATTACGGAAATTGTCAAAACAGGCCATCTTTCGGTCCTTGAACAGCTAAAGAAAAGTATTCCGGAAGAATTAATTGACATCACCCATATTGTCGGTCTTGGCCCCAAACGCGCGTACAGGCTATATTATGATCTCGGAATCACCAGCATTAAAGAACTGGAAAAAGCCGCTAGGGCTGGCAAGATTAAGGAGTTGCCCGGATTTGGTATAAAGACCGAGCAGTCGATACTGGCCGATATTGAACGTAAAGGAAAAGAGCGAGAAGGGAAACGCGTTCTTTTTTTCGTAGCTGAGAGGATCGTTCAACCCATTTTAGCCTACTTCTGGTAGCC
>DEUU01000308.1 GCA_002362735.1 Dehalococcoidia bacterium UBA3254 | reverse complement strand
TTGTTGGCGTATGGCATGATAAACCTCCGGTCTAGTATTTGTTACGAAATAACTTACCGCCAAATAATATCTGCTGGTTTTCGCATCGGTATCCTTTTGTATTTGTATTTCGGATAACCCAATGCCAGGCTGCCGAATAGTTGGTAGCCTTCCGGGAGTTCTATGGCATCTCTGATAGGGGGAAAGCTGTTGGCCGCCCCGTTGAAAAAGCCGTCCCAGAAACAACCGAGACCAAGACTTATGGCGGCAAGGTCAAAGTAGGCCAAGGCAATCGAACACACGGTACTGTTAATTGGGGTGTCCTTTCTTGCATATACCGAAACAACGGCAGGTGCGTTGCGCAGAAAAGAATCCAGGCCAGCCTTCATCTTCTTTTCACCTGGAATAGCTAAAGGGCCAATTACTGGTGAATTCCTGACCAAGTTCAGCATCCAGTCATTCCCCACCTCGGAAAAACGTTTCAATTGGTCCTTATTATCTAATACTAACCATTGGACATTCTGGATATTGCTACCAGTCGGGGAGTAACGAGCAGCATCAATCGCTTTGATAATCAGATCTCGAGGTACTGCTTTGTCCTGGAAACACCTTACAGAGCGACGTGCCTTTAGCAATTGAGCGCATTGGTCATAGGTTACACGGAGGCCATCATCTATCGGCGGGCATTGATCCATGGAAATATCTCGATGGACCAGACTATGTGTTGGACAGACGATCAAACAAGCAGCGCATTTACTGCAGAACTGCTCTGCCTCAGGAAATGGTTTGGGGAAATTGCCCGGTTGGAAGTCAATGATTGGGTAATGGCAGACTTCAGCACAGGCACCGCATTTAGTACATGTCTGTTCGTTAATGGTGAAAACATCCATTTCGACCCTCCGCTTTCACTTATTACTCATCCTGTTGCAAATATAAAAAAGGCACCGGCCAGTATCCCTGCGCTGGTTTGGTGCCTTTGCTCCATACAACATACTGTCCACCTCCGTGAACTGGTGGATGTTAATTCATCGACTGGTTAATATCTCATGAATTCAAGATATCCTCATTTTTCAGTATCTGTTAAAACCATCGAGAACAACTATTAATAGTTGCCGTACTTCTTCACAGTCTCCACCATCGTCCTGACATTTTCGGGGCGAGCATAATCCATTGCCGATTGCGGAGACACGATGAGCCCGCCTCCTTTACCGACTGTTTTGATCAGTTTCTTGACATGTTCTTCGATATCCTGCGTCGAGCCCGCTTGGAGTAGCGTGGGTGGGACACCCCCCTGGATGCACATATGTTTACCAAGTACTTTTTTAGCTTTGACCAGGTCAGTTCTTTCTGCAAAGAAAATGACCCTACCTTTAGGAAGTTCAAGGAGGTACTCGAGACGGTCATCCCAAACGCCCTCAAAAAATGGAAAGACATCATAACCAAGTTCGACAGCTTTAATGATCGCTTTCTTTAAGCCTGGCCAATAAAACTTTTCAAACTGCTGCTTGGACATAAAGCCATCAGAGCCACGATGTAAAGCCATGAATACTCGTGGCCGGTAGCCCTGCTGGTCCGGTCTGGCCGGTACCGCCGCGTCGAAGCGCCATTTCTGGATCATCTCGCAGGCGGCTAGCAACTTGTCCGGACAGCGGTACATATCAAGCATCGCCCCGCGCATCCCTCTAAGCATGTCTGAAATCGCGTCGAATGGTGCTCCGCCAACACCAGCACTTAGCCGCCCAAGCATCGAAGGGTAACCGAGTTCCCCTTCGAGTGTGGCGAGTTCCATGGCCATTTTGGTTTGTTTGTCCTGTTCAGTAATTGCCTGCGATAACTTTTCTCCTAGTTTTCGAAACTGAGGTTGGGCCATGATGGCCAGGACTCCGGAAAAGAAACCACCAGCCAGATTCCGCAGTGGGGGCAGTTGTGATAATGGTTGTAAGATACCGAACGCTCTAGGTAGATAGTAACGGAAGACGAAATCAGAAGGATCGGATAGAAAAAGGTCATATTCGTCCTCTTTCATATATTCGCCCTCAACGAATTGGTAAGGGACATCCTCGGGTAGATTACCACCGGGCCAACGCGCGGTACGCGTATCGAGTAATTCGTTGACCATTCCATAGCCGCCAGCTAATACATTCCCGTCCGTATCAGGATCGAAGTCAACGACTGTCTTAGCACATGCTTCACGGTAAGCTATTTGATCATAATACATTGTGGAAAGTGGTATGCCGACATACCGGCAGGCAAAGACACCGGTCCCGATCGTCACCGGTACACGGTCGGGTGTCTTTAGCGTGGCAGCATCATGGAAACGTTTCTCTCTTTCTAATCGGAGTTGCTCAATGGTCTTACCTTGTCTACGTTCGATTGTCTTTTTCCACTGCTGCACTTTCTTATGGAGTTGCTCAGTCGTGGTGCTGACTGCCATCCTGATTACCTCCTTCTATCTGCTTATATGAGAGGAATGACGATAATTTTTCCGGGCCAAGTATTTTTCAGTTAGAATAAGTAACGAACATTATTGCTAGACTTTTCCTTCCAATTTACGATAAAACTGTGCTTTCAGAATCTCTTTATGCCTTAATGCCCTCTCCAAACTGGGCTGCATCTTAAACTTAATGGCTTTTTTAGGGGTGATTTAATCCGGAGATCATTTGGGAATGGCGCCCAATTGCATCCTAAGATTAAACTCATCTATATTGGTCCAGGCCTCTGCCCATTTCCCATTATGAATTTTCAATATGCAACTATTTCTCATTCTGAATTTTTTCCCAGTTGGCTTAATACCTTTATAGTCGCCGATATGAGTTCCTTCGGCTATTTCAAAAAACGCCACTTTATCCCCTTCAGCTACCAATTGTTCTACAGTTAATTTCAAATCAGGAAAAGCATTGAATAACATCTCAGTATCCTTTGCCATATCCTTTGCTAAAATATCTCCAGTAGTACGATGAGAAATAAAATCAGGTGATATAAGCCCAGCAATAGTACCAAATTCCCCACGAGCAAAACAATCGTAAAATCGATGCACAATGCCCTTATTCTCTT
>DEUU01000289.1 GCA_002362735.1 Dehalococcoidia bacterium UBA3254 | reverse complement strand
CCTCCAACAGCCTGGGTGTTACATTAATGCATGAGCATATTATATTCGGATATGCTGGCTGGTATGCTGATGAAACCATCGCTCCATTCCAAAAAAAGAGAATTATGGAAGCCGCGCTCCCGGTCCTTCTTGATATTAAAAATGCCGGAATAGACACTATTGTTGATGCCACCACCAACGATAGCGGCGGAAGAGACTGTGAATGTTTAAAGATTCTGCAGGAACTTGCCAGAAAATCAAAATTGAATATTATATTGGCTACAGGACTTACGTATGATCAGCATGGAGCATCAGCATATTGGAAAACCCGGCAGGACATGTTAAATCGAAATATCGAAGAAGAAATCAGTCAATTATTCATCGCAGAAATCAGCCAGGGTATAAAAAACTCAGGGATAAAGGCTGGGGTTATTAAAGTCGGAACAAGCCAAGGGCAAATAACTCCCTATGAAGAAGTAGTCTTAAAAGCAGCCGCCAGAGCTCAAAGTGAGACCGGGGTTCCTATTATCACTCATACTGAAGGCCCTACCATGGGACCCCAGCAGGCTGATATTCTGATTGGTGCCGGAGCAAATCCTAAGCAGATCATGATTGGGCACATGAATAATTCTGAAGATACTAGTTATCATCTTTCCATACTTGAGAGACCTGACGTATCTCTTGGATTTGATAGAACGGGTATGGGATTGCTACCTTCACATAACAAAATCGTCTCAATTATTTCCGAATTGTGCCGAAAAGGGTTCAATAGCCGTATCTGTCTCTCGCATGATTATATAGTGGCAATGCTCGGAAGACCTTCACCCTGGCCGGAACCGATAAAACCGCTGCTTGCTGATTTTTATCCGACCTTTATTATCCAAAAACTTATACCCGCGTTGATGGAAGCGGGAATTACCAGAGAGCAAATTGATGAGATCATGATTCGTAATCCTCAACGGCTTTTTGAAGGGGCGTGAATAAAGGCCATTCGAGAGTGGTATTTTAACCACGTAGATTTTCATTCAGACTCTCGAGATATTGTTTGGATGTCTTATCATTTAAACCCCCTCAAATTTTCTTTTTCGCTGGATCTTCCGTGAATAATAAAATGCAGTTGCTTTACATACTCTATTAGTGTTTGACACCCGAGAAAAATGCAAAAAATGTAGATCCTGGGATTTACCCGGAAATTGATTATTCCGAAAAAAAACTATTGACAAATATCGTATGCGTATTGTAATATCACACTATTCTTGCATTTTGTTTTTAGTTGCAATTGATCTTGTTGTATCATGAAATACATTTCATTATTCTATTAATAGAATAATTTTTAGCACTTTTAAAATTAGATGTGGGTTTGGGCTTCTGTAAATGGTCAATACGAGTATCGTTTCACTCTTATTCAATAACATTATTAGGTTGGTTCAGATAAATAGGGAGGAAGAAAATGAAAAGGTCAAAATTGGTACTATTCTCCAGTCTATTACTTGCCCTGGTAATGTTGATTACCTTAATGGCCTGCGCTCAATCAGCACCATCATCTACGCCTGCACCTCAAACTACTTCTCCGCAAACAGTAGCCCCAACAACCGTTGCTTCGACATCAAAACCTGCTACATCTGCTCCTGCAACTACTGCCGCCGCTGTTCAGCTTCCAAAACAGACTATCATCGGGACTTCCGGAGGAACCGCCGTAGTAGCTTATACTTTGATGACAGCCATTGCTCCGATAATAGAAAAAAGCTTAGGCACTACTACCAGGGTTTCTCCCTATGATGTAGAGACAGACCAGATGATCGCTCTTCGTGATGGGGCTAACCAACTGGGCTTTATTCATATAAATAGTGTAAGACAGTCACTGGAAGGCACACCACCGGCTTTTGCCTCAGAGACTACCGGTCCAATGCCGATCAGGTTAGTATGGTATGTGTTTGCATCATGCTTCGGATATTATGTGAGTGGAGATTCTTCCATCAAAACTATGGCCGATATCAAAGGGAAGCGGGTCGCTACCTGTTCCAATGCGCCTCCGGTCGTAACGGATACAAAAGCCCTGCTGGCTTTTGCCGGGTTGACTGAAAAAGATGTGACCATAGTAGATTTCCCGACCTATGCGGATAATACCAAAAGCGTAATCCAGGGGAAAGCTGATATCGCTGCAATGGCATCTGTCAGTAGTGTAGCCCCTGAGGTGGAATCTTCGCCCAAAGGAATACGCTATATACCTATGCCCGCCTCAGACAAAGCTGGCTGGGAACGCTTCCATGCAGTTAACCCTATGGCAGTTCCCAATGTATTAAATCTTGGAATTAAGAGCGCCATAGGAATCGAAGGTTATACGCAGCCTTATTTTGTGGCCACCTCTGCCAACATGAGTGATGATGTCATTTATCAATATACAAAATTCTTTGTTGATCAATACCAGAATTACAAAGGTTCACATGATTATCTGGCGTTTGCAACTTTGGACGCCCAGCGCACATGGCTTAACACCTGTCCGTTTCCAGTACATCCCGGAACTATTAAGTATTTGAAAGAGAAAGGAATCTGGACAGCGGCTGATGATCAATGGAACCAGCAGGCATTAGCCAAATCACAACAATTCCAGGATGCCTGGAAACCCACTGTTGCCCAGGCTAAATCTCAGGGTATCAAAATAGATATTAATAATAAAGACTGGATAAGTTTATGGAGCACCCAAAGCGCTAAGATCGAGGGTTACAAGTTAAGGTAACGATATTGTGACAGGAAAATTTTTCAGGCTTATTACTACTATTTTTTAGACGACTCTTTAGGAAGAACGGGATTGCCCCGTTCTTCCTAAAAGATTAACAAGGAGCCGCTGATGGATGAAACTGTTCGATATCGAGATAGAGGTAGATTAAGGAGCGCTATCTTCATAGTAGCTGTAATTGCCGCTGTTTTTGCCACTGTGTATTTTGTCTTCAATCTCAATTTTTTTGGCGTGCTTCAGGCCCCTTCCTGCTATTTCCTATGTATTGCTTGTATTTTCCCATTTATTTTCATATTTTACCCGGCCAGGAGCAAAAACGTTACCGACAAACTACCCTGGTATGATATTTTGTTCGCTTTGCTTACCTTTGCAATCTGCTTTTATTTTTTTCTCCATGGTTGGGATATAGCTTTTTCCGGGTGGACTAAACCTCCTTTTGAAAGTTTTGTAATGGCAACCATTTTATGCCTGTTAATTATGGAGGGTTCCAGAAGGGTCGGCGGTCTGGCTTTTCTGATCATAATCCTTCTGGTCGCCCCTTTTCCTCTTTACTGCAATCATTTACCTGGAATTCTGAATGGGCTTAGCTTTAGTTTACGTGATTTAGTCGGGAAATATGCTTTTGATCTGACTCAGGGGTTTATCGGTCTTCCCAGCCAGGTACTAATGAGAACTCTATTGGGTTTTCTGGTCTTTGCTGCGATTATGGTATCCACAGGTGGTGGGAAATTCTTTATTGATCTGGCCATTGGTCTTTTGGGTCGATTTAGAGGAGGTCCGGCAAAAGTATCCGTGCTGGCAAGCGGGTTTTTCGGCATGCTCAGCGGCAGCACAGTCGCTAATGTGGCTGCCATAGGGTCTTTTACTATTCCTGCCATGAAGAGGATTGGGTTTCGTTCAGATGTTGCTGGTGCAGTAGAAGCGTGCGCTTCAACAGGAGGTATTTTGATGCCTCCAGTAATGGGTGCCACGGCCTTTATTATGGCCCAGCTGCTTGCAATACCTTATTCTCAGATTATTATTTACGCCATCATACCTGCGGTGCTTTATTATGTATCATTGATCTGGCAAACGGACGTATATTCCGGAGCCAATAATTTAAAAGGCCTTCCTCCTGAACAAATACCTTCTATGAAACAAACGTTAAAAAACGGGTGGCATTTCATACTCGTGATCTTCTTTCTCCTGTGGGGTCTTTTGTATATGAGATGGGAAGAGATGACTCCATATTACGCTTCAGCCCTTCTTATCTTACTGGCTTTTATTCGTAGAGATACACGGCCTAACCTGAAAACATTCATAGTTATGTTCAAAAGTATCGGGACTCTATTTATGACCAGCATGGGCGTCCTTATTCCGGTGACATTCATTGTTGCCGCCTTGACTTACACCGGGGTCGCCCCCGCTTTTGCAAGCAGTCTGGTCTCGTTGTCGGGCGGCAACACCCTTGTGGCCCTCATCTTTGGGGCTATCGCCTGCTATATCCTGGGGATGTTGGGAGTCGCCATCGCCCCTTATATTTTCCTGGCGGTTACTCTGGCCCCTGCTTTGGTAAAAATGGGTCTTGATCCTGTCGGTGTAAATCTCTTTATTATTTATTTTGATTTGTTAGCTTGTATTACACCGCCAGTCGCCATAGCGTCTTTTGTAGCCGCAGGCATAGCCGGTGCTAACCCGATGAAAACGGCAGTGCAATCGATGAAGTTCGGAGTCGTTCTCTATTTCGTTCCTTTCTTTTTTGTGTACAGTCCAGCCCTGGTGCTCAGGGGTTCGCCAATAGATACCGTTTGGCAATTTGCATCTTGTATTATTGGGCTTGGAATTATTGCTTCCGGGCTTCAAGGCTACATGTGGTTTTTAGGCAAATTATCCTGGATTCCACGTGTTCTGCTAATAATAAGTGGCATATTGATAACCCACCCTGATTGGCGAACCACCGTTATTGGAATTATCCTCGCTTTCATTACTATAGGAATATTAATAATCAGGAAAAGAAATAGGAATAGAGAAAGTGCAGAGCTGCAGAACAGTGCATAAAGTAAATAAAGCCTTGCGCATCTATTTTAGACTATGAAGAAAGGAGATCTTAATGATCAGAACGCCACAGCAGTATATAGAAAGCCTGAATGATGGAAGAGTACTCTACTACAAAGGCCAGAGAGTATCGGATGTTACCCAGCATTCTTTAATCCGCCAGCATATCATTCTCTCTGCCACAGATTGGGCTCTATCTCGCCATCCCCTTTACGAAAAACTCCTGACCCTGGAAGAAAATGGAGAGAAAAATTGGTTTCTGTATAAGCAACCAGCTACAGCGGCGGATCTGGTAAGACGAAGAGAGATTTATATTACGTGTCATAGAATTGGTGTGGGTCTAGGTTCAACCGTTCATGGTCCGGGTGTTGACGCTCTTGCTTCAATCAGGATTACAGCCGGAAAAATCGATAAGGCGCTGGGTACGAAATATACCGAAGCGGTTGAGAATTATCGGAAATATGTTAAACAAACCGACCCCGCTATCGTTGCAGCGGTCACGGATGTTAAAGGAGATAGGAGTCTACATCCCTCCAGGCAGATGCAACACAAGGATTTTTTTGTCAGAGTAGTGGACAGGCAGAAGGATGGAATAATCGTTCGAGGAGCCAAGATGCATATTAGCCAGGCTCCTTCAAGTAACGAGATACTGGTACTCCCATCCAGAGCGCACGGTGAAGAAGACAAGGATTATGCCGTAGTCTTTGCTACACCTACAAATGCCAAAGGAGTTAAACTGGTAACTTCGCCTTTCAAGACCTCTACCATCGGCGACGAAGTTCGATGGGACTGGCCGGTCTCGGGAAGACATGGCGGAGGCACCGCCGAGTGCATGGTTGTATTCGATGAAGTATTTGTTCCCTGGAATCGGGTGTTTATGTGCGGCGAATGGCAATTTTCTAGATCTATGGCATGGACTTTTGCTACTTTCCATCGACTCTTTTCCGCTTCCCATATCACCGCCCATCTCGAAATCAAAGTCGGTGCTGCTGCTTTGATCGCAGAATACAACGGGCTCGCTAAATATCCTCATATTCAGGATAAACTATCATGGCTGGCCATGTATGCGGAATCCTGCAATGCTTTAAGCCTCGCAGCTTGTGAACACCCGACTGTGGATGGAGATACGGGCATACCTATACCCAACCTCGTTTTTACAAATCTATGCAAGTACAAGTTTGCCAATGATGCCGCTGAATGTTCAAAAAATCTTGCAGATATTTGCGGAGGAATTGTAGCGACAGTGCCATCCTATAATGATTGGATGAACCCAGAGGAACGGCCTTTGATTGAAAAATATCTCGCCGGAAAAGATGGTATACCTACTGAGCACCGGCTTAAAATAATAAGACTGATCAAGGACCTTACCAGTAATAGCTACGACCAGGAAGTGATCCATGGAGATGGCTCGCTGGCAGCACAAAGAATGGCTGTTTTTGCGGGCACTGACTGGGAAAAATACAAGGCTGCCGCCAGGAGAGCCACAGCTATCTCAGAAGCGGAACAACACCCGCTGTTTAAAGATTTACCAAAATTTCCACCGACCTGGGAAGAATTGACAGCTGAAATCAAATAAACTATCCACTTTTGATTTTAAACCTCAAAAAAGTCAGTCTCAAAGTATAAAGACGCGTATTGGAGAATATATTTGCATTACAGAATATTAGATTTAACCGATGAAAAGGGATTTTTATGTGGTAAGATGTTCGGCGACCTCGGCGCTGATGTTATTAAAATAGAACAGGCAGGTGGAGACAGATCCCGATTAATCGGTCCATTCTATCATGATATCCCGGATCCAGAGAAAAGCCTGTACTGGTTTGCCTACAATACCAGTAAAAGGGGAATTACCTTGAATCTTGAATGTCATGAGGGCCAGGACATTTTTCGAAAATTGGTCAAAACTGCTGATTGCGTAATCGAATCTTTTGATCCAGGATACCTGGATCAGTTAGGACTGGGTTATGCGGCATTAAATGAAGTTAACCCCCAAATCATTGTCACCTCTATAACGCCTTTTGGGCAGAAAGGGATTAATAAAAATAACAAAGCCTGCGATCTTACCATTCAAGGAATGAGTGGTATGTTGAGCTGCAACGGACAATATGATATTTCTTGTTTTTTAATGGCGGGAGCTGAAACCCGACAGGCTTACCTTCAAGCCGGCGCACAAGCGGCCGTCGCAACATCAATCGCATTATGGGGCCGGCACACGTTGAAACAAGGGCAGCATATTGACGTACCTATCGCGGAAAGTATGTTTTGGGGAGCGTGGGCGCCTCGACCGGTCCTGTGTTATGAATTTGAAAAAACCATCTTCAAAAGAAGAGGCGAGCTTGTGACTTATGGGAGATCGGTGGACTTTCGTGATTCATTTAAATGTAAGGATGGCTACGTTTTCAGTGAGGTGTATGTAGGTGGTCAAGGACACTATACAACCAGACTTGTGGAGTGGATGGATAACGAAGGAATGTCGGAAGATTTAAAAGATATGGATTGGCCAGGGATAGATGGTAGAGAAGATGTCAGCAGAGAAAAATTAGACCACTGGGAGGCAGTAATCGGTAAGTTCTTTTTGACGCATACCCGTGAAGAGCTCACCCGGGCGGCTGTAGAAAGAGGTTTTTTTCTCTTCCCCGTCAATAATCCCCACGATCTTCTCCAGAATAATCAACTTCTCTCAAGAAATTATTTTGTCAATGTTTCTCACCCCGAGTTGCATGATTCTTTAATTTATCCTGGGTCACCTTATAAATCAACCGTTAATCAGCCGCAAATACGGTTTCGTGCTCCGCTAATTGGTGAGCATAACAAAGAGATATATGGCGAATTAGGAATAACAGAGCAGAATTTAGTGATGTTGAAACAAACTGGTGTGATTTAAAAACAGGAGACGCAGGTGCAAAGTGAACAATGTCTGGAAGGGATTAAAGTCGTCGAATTATCTGCTTATATCATGACACCTTTATTGGGTAAGATATTGGGTGAATACGGGGCAGAGGTAATTAAAGTAGAGTCAAAAACCCACCCTGATGTTTTCAGGGTATCTTCGCCATTTCCTGATGGTAAGCCGGGAGTCAATCGTAGTGGCCTCTTCAGCCACCTTAATTCGTATAAATACAGTATATCTCTCAATCTCACTCAGCCAAAGGCAGTGGGAATCTTAAATCGTCTGGTGCATCGAGCAGATATTTTTTTAGACGGTTTTTCACCTGGAATTGTGGCAAAGTGGGGACTCGCATATGAAGATTTATCCAAGGTGAGGCCGGATATTATCATGGTAAGCGGATCGATGCAAGGTCAAACCGGCCCTCTGTCCAAACAGCGAGGTATGGGTAGCTTAATGCAGGCTATGGTGGGTTTTATCAGGGCTACTGGCCAGGCTGACCAGGCTCCCCAAACCTCTTTGACTCCTTATCCTGATTTTATCAGTCCGTGGTATGCCCTGGTAGGAGTTCTCTCTGCCCTTGAGCACCGCAGGGAAACTGGTCAGGGAACGTACCTGGATATTTCACAAATTGAGACCGGGCCTCAGTTTCTTTCTTCCATGATTCTGGATTTTACGGCGAATGGGCGGCCAGTCAGTTCTACAGGAAATCGGGCTACCTTTGCCTCTCCGCATAACGCTTATCATTGTAAGGGCGAGGATAGATGGTGTACTATCGCTGTCTTTAATGACGATGAATGGCTGTCTTTATGTTCTGCCATGGAAAAATTGGATTTGGCGAATGACCCAAGATTTAGCACTTTCCTGGCGAGAAAACAGAATGAGGATCAATTAGATCAATTAATCGGAGAATGGACAATAGCCCGTTCCCCTCAGGAAATTAAGATAACCCTGCAAAAAGCTGGGGTTACTGCCGATGTGATGTTTAATGGCGATGGATTATCCCAGGAGCCTTACTTTAGAGAAAGTGGATTTTGTGAGACTATAGATCATCCCGAAATGGGCCGGATAACCAGTTTTCGTTCATCTTTCATGCTGTCAGAGAACCCGGTAAAGATGCAAAGGTCTCCGCTTTTGGGAGAAGACACAGAATATGTCGCAACCGAAATTCTGGGAATGACCGATGAGGAATTCATTAATCTATTAAATGAGGGAGTTTTTGAATAGGATGGATTCGGTCTTATTCAAGTAAAATCCGGGTTAGATTTCATAATTTCATAATATTGTTTCCAGAAGATTTCTTTATCTTAGAGTTGATGAAAGATAATTCTCTTTATTTATATTCGTAAAAACCCTTTCCGACTTTTCGCCCCAAAAAACCGGCATTAAGCATTCTTTTCAATAAAGGCGGAGGAGCATAAGCCGGATCCAGCAGTTCTTCATACATAGCACGTGTGCCATCGTAGAAAGCTTGAAGAGCACCGAGATCAAGTACCTCAAACGGTCCCATTGGAAAGTTCAAGCCCAGTTTTGCGGCTTTATCGATATCCTCTTTGCTGGCGATACCCGCTTCATACATCTTGATGGCCGCAATGATATAGGGTGTCTGCAACCGATTAATAATGAATCCAGGAGTATCTTTCGCTATCAGGGTTTCTTTTCCAATTGACTTACAAAATTCCTTGCCAATTTCAAGAGTCTCGTCACTGGTAGCCACTGTTTTCACTACTTCAACCAATCTCATCAGGGGAACGGGATTGCAAAAATGTAACCCTAAAACTTTTTCTCTTCTGCTGGTTGCTGAAGCTATTTCGATGATACACAGGACTGAAGTATTGGTGGCCAGAATAGTATGCTGGGGACAGATTTTATCAAGCTCACTAAATATTTTCTTCTTGAGCGGCATCACCTCATTAATAGCTTCTATTACCAGATCACAGTCAGATAAATCTTTCAAATCGGTTGTACCCTTAATACGAGCTAGAGTGGATTCTTTGTTTTGAAGAGTCACTTTACCTAACTCAACACCCCTGGATAGGAACTTATTAATCCAAGCTATTCCATTATTCAATAGTTCCTGGCTTAACTCTGAGACTGTCACCTGATAACCTGATTGGGCGCAGACCTGCACAATACCTGAACCCATGACCCCACATCCCACGACACCAATTTTTTTAATTTCCATATTTTGCTCCTCAATTTATCTTTTCCAGAAGTACCAGCATTTGATAGCATCAGGAAAATATATTACTCTTAATTTAAACCGGGAGATGGACAAATACGACGAACATAAACGATTATATGGTGATTATGTAGATAATGTACAATACAACTAATTGATTGTCAAGAATTAAGTTGCAAAGGCTTTTCTGGATTAATTGCAGGTCTGATTCAGTACTTCGGAGCAACCCTCATTGACTTTGTTCTAAAACTTTTATAATTTCGCATATACCCTCGATGAGGATGAAAGATTGAAGGAGTTAAGTTCGCTTAAACAATATTTAAATAGAAACATTCCGGTTTTAAAGAACTTGTAGACGTGAAGAAAATAATATTACCCTGGATCGGACGGTTTTAGAGGCATTTCGGGTTGCTATCGTTTTGCTAATGCGTAGATTACTGACAGGGAAAGGTGTAACCCATCCTGGTGAACCCGGCTGCGCAATTTGGCAAGATACTCATCCTTGAATTGTGCACGTAACTTTTTATCCATGCCCATGATGGTTGCACTTGATCCTGAAGTGAGTTGAAACGCCCACCAATCTTCCAGGTTTGCAAATATAATCTCATTTATCTCGGTCTGCATCTGGATGGAATTGAATCCAGACCGGCTGAGTAAAGTCTCTACCTCCTGAGTTGTATAGGCGACCTGTTGTGGCATCTTTACTCCAATACTATAGGTCATAAATTGCTCTAATAAAATAGGCCAGCCCGGATCAAAAGGCGCTGGTGTCTTATTAAACAATGTTATGGCAATACAACCACCTGGTTTGCAGACACGGTACATCTCGCTCAATGCGGCATACATATTAGGAAAGAAAAATAATGCAAAAGCGCAAGTAACCGCGTCAAAAGATTGGTTCGGGAATTCGAGTCGCTCGGCATCCATTTTACATAATTCAATGTTGGCCAGACATTTTTCATCTGCAGCTCTTTTTGCCTCCAGTAGCATGGCACTGGACAGGTCAATACCAACAATATTCCCCTCCGGTCCAACACGCCGAGCCAGTGGAAACAGGACTGCGCCCGTACCAGTAGCAATATCCAGAACGCGCGCGCCGGGCAGAAGAGGCATTTCTTTAACCAGGCGTTCTCCGAATTGGGTAAATATGTTCGGCCCGACGCGGTCGTATGCCCTTGCCGCATTGCTAAAGATTTGTTCAATGACCTGTTTTGAGGCAATTATTTTTTGCAAGTGGAAACTCCTGTCTGTGGTACAGGTTTACATATCATTATTACTGAAATTGCTTCGCTTGACAAATAAATAGTTGTATAGTACATTATATACAAGTTTACAATCTTAAAAAGTTATTTGCCAGCTCAGATTTCTGTTTTTATGTCAGGGATTCAACCATTATACCAGATTAAAAACTTTTCACGGAATAAATTTGTTTTTTAATAATAAAATAAGTCAAAATATCTATTAATTTATTGTTATCAAAAGGAGGAGTTGATGGAAAGAAAAACAGATTGGGGTCTTGATATTAAGGAACTATATACACCAGATGACATAAAGGATTTTGATTATTCCAGAGATCTGGGTGATCCTGCTCATTATCCTTATGCCAGGGGTTTTTATGAGCATGGATACAGATTGAGAGAATTTACGCGGCACCAGACCTGCGGTTTCGGTTCCGCTGCGAACACTAATAAAATGCTAAAAGACCACATGGCTCGAGGACAAAAGGGTGGATTGAGTATCATCGCAGATAGACCCAGCTATATCCCTATCGATCATGATCATCCCCTGGCCCGCAATGAAGGCGGTGTCGTAGGAGTAGCGCTCAGTAATATCAGAGATATGGAAGATCTATTTGAGGGAATCCCTCTTCAAAACCAGAGCATTACATTTTCAAATTGGGGCGTACCCGGGGTACTGACTCAGTGTCTGCTTTTTGCTCATCTGGAGAAACAGGGTATCGAATTTTCAAAAATTAGAGGCGGAACCGGAGGGTCTCCTCTAACTGTAGTTTTTGGAAACGATGATATGCATCCACTCGAGCTTGGGATGAAGGCCGTAGTCGATATAATCGAATATTTTGCCCGCAATAAATTATCTTTAAGGTTTGCTTTAACCAGTAACAACCTTCGAGAATGCGGGATAGATATTGGTTGGGAACTAGCCATACTTTTTGCTAATTTTAAAGAAATATTCAGTAAATTATATGATCGGGGCCTGGTGTTTGATGATTTTGCCAGCAAGATATATACACCGGTCTCAGTCGGCACGAAGATCTTTGAAGAAATAGCCAAAATGCGTGCTATGAGAAAGATGTGGGCTAAAATGGCTAAGGATTATGGAGCTAAAGAAGAACGGTCATATACCCTGATCCTGCCGGTCAAAACTTCAGGCATCTCATTGACCTATCAGCAACCACTTAATAACGTAATTCGGGGAACCCTGGCCTGTCTGGCAGGGGTGCTGGGAGGTTGCTCAGCGATTGATATGTCTACGTATGATGAGCCTATCTGCGAGCCGTCAGATCAAGCATTCAGGCTGGCGTTTTCAACTCAAGCCATTGTAGCTTATGAATCAGGAGCCACAGATACCGTAGATCCGCTGGGAGGGTCTTATTACATTGAGAACCTGACTAAAGAGATTGAGAAACGAGCCTACCAGTGCTGGGATGAGATAGAAAAGATGGGTGGGCTGTGGGCTGCTATCAATAAAGGGTGGATGGAGGACCTGTGGAACAAGACTATTTATAAAGATGACGAGGATTTGAAAACCAAGAAAAAAATATTAATCGGCGTGAACGAAATGGTCATTCCGCCTGAACAGGAAATCCCCGTACCGATATCTGAAGCACCACCTAGCGTCTCAGAAGAGTTATCTAAAAAGATGACTGAATTTAAGAAATCGCGAGATAACGAAAAAGTTAAAGCCGCTATCAATCATCTCTACCAGGAAGCAAAAAAGGGTGAAAGATATAATTTGATTCCCGCCATAATTAAAGCCTATCAATCCTACGCTACTTCTGGAGAAATCTGGGGCACCATCCGTGAAGCGTACGGTGCAAGTTATGATCCTTTTAATACAATTCAGTCACCTTTTGATTGGAGGGGAAAATAATGGAACGTAAAATAAAAGTACTTATCACAAAAATAGGACTGGATGCTCATACGAGAGGAGCAAGGCTTATTGCAGAAGCGTTGAGAAACGCTGGAATGGACGTCGTTGATATGGGGCATTACAAATGGCCGGCGGAGATTATCGAAGTTGCTAAAAAAGAGAATGTTGACGTTATTGGTATCAGCACCCTTGAAGCTAATTACGAACTGATCTTTGAGTTATTGCGGCTGGCAAAGGAAAAAGGTATTAGTAATAAGCTTGTAATCGTGGGCGGAACGATCGCGCGACAACATGCCGAGAAACTTAAGGATGGTGGTGTCAACGAGGTATTTTTGCCCGGTTCTGAAATGCAAACCATAGTAGATTACATTCATTCCCACGTAAAATAAATCGTAATCTAAACATTTTACTCATGGTTTAAGTTTCCTTTGGGTTATAAAAATCGGTTTTACATAAAAACATTATTTCTAACTTTTGGTTAATAAAAGGGGGGAAGATGGTAGGCATAATATCATTTGGTGCTTACGTACCTTTATATCGATTACAAAGAGAGAAAATTTCTCAGGTCTGGGGTAATCCACTTGCTCAAGGAGAAAAGGCAGTAGCAAATTGGGATGAAGATAGCTTGACAATGGCCGTAGAAGCTGCTGTTGATTGCACCAGGTGGAAAGGACATGATAGTATCGATGGCCTTTATTTTGCATCCACCACTTCTCCCTACAGGGAAAAAGAATCAGCCAGTATTCTGGCGACCATTTTGGGATTGAAAAAAGAAATACTGACTGCCGATTTCGCCAATTCATTAAGAGCGGGTACAGCCGCCATTAGAGCCGCTGTAAATGCAGTTAAAAGTGGATCGGCAAAAAGGGTCCTGGTGGTTGCATCTGATTGCCGTCAGCCTGCGCCGGATTCAAGTTTAGAAGCTACCATTGGAGATGGCGCAGCTGCTTTCTTAATCGGTGATTCAGAGACAGCCGCTGACATAACAGATATCTATTCTGTTTCCAGTGATTTTATCGATAATTGGAAAAGAGATGAAGATATTTATCTGAGGACCTGGGAGGAAAGATTTGCCAGCCTGGGATATCTGGATACGGTCAGAGATTCAGTCACAGAGTTACTCAAGAAAAAGAATATGTCACCCAAAGATTTTAATCGTGTAGTTCTATATGGACCTGAGAACAGGAGGCATCGAGAACTGGTTCAAACTTTGGGTTTCGATATGAAAACACAGGTCCAGGATCCGATGTTCGACACAATAGGAAATACCGGATCTGCCTTTGCTCCAATGATGCTGGTGGCAGCTTTAGAGAAGGCGCAGCAGGGTGACAAAATCCTGGTGCTTAACTATGGTGACGGTTGTGATGCCTTTATTCTGCAGGTGGGAGCAATAATCAATACTCTAAAAGACAGGCGGGGCATTGCCAGACATTTACAATCGAAGATGCTCATACCCAGCTATGGCAGGTACTTAAAGTTTCGCAATTTGATGGAATGGGAAAAGACGGTGGAAACTGAGTTGACTCAGTATTCTTCTTTGCCCATCTTGTGGAGAGATAGAAAGCAGGTATTACAATTCATGGGTCGTAAATGCCACCAGTGTGGACATGTCCAGATTGATTTTCCTGTGCAAAGGGTTTGCGCCTGGTGCCAGACCAAAGATGATTTTGAAGATTTTCCGCTGGCGGATAAGAAAGGTACATTATTCACTTTTGCCTGGGATGAACGAACCACCGATCTGGATACCCCGGGAGTGTTGGGTGTAGTCGACTTTCAAGATGGTTGTCGATTCAGGAGTAAGGTAACTGACCGTGATCCGCAGAAGTTGAAGATCGGGATGCCGATGGAGTTGACCTTCCGCAGATTGCACGAAGGAAGAGGTATCCATAATTATTTTTGGAAAGTTAGGCCATTACGCTGTGAAATTTAGATCGGGGGCAAGTTAACATGGAAAGTATTAAAGATAAAGTAGCTATAATCGGTATGGGCTGCACTCAATTCGGAGAACTCTGGGATAAGAGTGTTGACGATCTGATCATTGATGCAGCTTACGAAGCTTTAAAAGATGCCGGGATTGAGACCAAAGATTTACAGGCTGGCTGGGTCGGAACTACATCCAATTATTCAGG
>DEUU01000428.1 GCA_002362735.1 Dehalococcoidia bacterium UBA3254 | reverse complement strand
ACCGGTACCGAAATCCCCCTCGATTAATATGCAATCGAACAGCGGCTCCAAGTTAAAGCGTTTCACCTTCCGCCACTGTCCTGTGGACATACCGTTGGAAACCAGTGCCAGCTTTATCCCCTGCTCTTTAAAATATTGTAGGGTTTCCAGGGCACCAGGCAGCAAATAGGCGGATTTTTCCCGCTCGGCTCCGTAAGCATCAGCAACCTGTGCAGCCAGTCCATCTACCTTCAAACCAAGATTTTCGAATGCCATAAAGACAATCTGCCTGCGGTACTCCGGCAAGTTCAAACGAGCGAACCGGTGGCGGTCCATATTACTCAAGTACCATTCACGAAAATGGTTGATCGCGGTATACATAGAGGCGGCATCCGTCCCCGGTGCCTGCGGTGCGAAGGCCTCGCAGGTCCGCCGCCAGGAAGAATCGGCGACTATGTCCCAGGCGACAATAGTATCGTCCATATCGAAGAGAATTGCTTCAGGTTTTTTCATGCTCCCTTTCCGCTGGTTATGAATGTAATGTCAGATTATTAGATTTTAGCATTTGATGGCAGGGATTTTAAAGGAACCTAGAGGCGGCTCATTTCTCCTTCCAGCTCGGGCAGCGACATATATGGTTGGTGGTAGCAATCAGCGGGAATAATACCATCGTAAGCCAGGGCAGCTTCGTTGATAATAAAGTAAATACGGGTGATATCGCTTTTCAAGTAAATACGGATCATGTATACAACGACTTAAGATTAAGATTTATGCATAATTAACAATGAATGATTCAATAATGTAATTTTACAATTACTGTTTCTGGCTGATTTACACTGAACTTTCCTGTTTAAAACCGTACCAGTGGTCGTTGTAAAGCAGGCGGGTGAGCATCTGAGGCGAACCGGCGTAATTATCGCCGCCGCGGCGTTCACTAAGCTCGCGGCCGATATCCTCAACGGTCATAGGCCTGTTACCGTTAGCCAGTAAGATACGGAATACGCTTTCCATAATGGGCATTCTGGCGGTCACAAAATCCGGTAATTTACTGCAGCAATCTTTAATGGCAACCAGGACTTCCGATAAGGCAGTTTTTTTCCTCTTCTTGCCCAGTTTCTCTACACATTTCAGGCACAAACTGCTCTGGGCAAGGTCTAAAAGGGAACGGTTATTCTTTTCGTACCATTGTGTATCTATAAACCAAAGGACTTTTGTAAGTTCCGGATTCCTGCTTCCGCTAACCATAGGTATCCTCCTCTCGCTAAGATTCAAGCCCAACCCTAGCTACTTTGATTAGATCCAGGTATTCGGCTTTCATACCAAGGAGTTCGGTGATTTCGTTATCCACCTGCGATGGTTCACCGACAAAAATCTTATTAAATTCTTCGGTTTTACCTTTAGTCAGATCGTTTCCTACAACACTAAATTTCTGGCGGGCTTCCACTATGCCAAGGTCGAAAGGCAGCGTAAAGTACAGGTCGGCGATAACTTTATCGATTCCCAGACTATACAGCTGGTCGTAGCTTTCCCTGGTGGTATATTTGTTTACCGGCACCAGGCTGAGCAGGTTGGTGAGCGTAAGGTTCGGCTGACCATTTAATATTCTAAGCGGTGCAACGGATATTAAATAATCGCTGGATAAAATGACGTTGGGGATCCAGAAGGTAGGAATGATCAGGGGTTTATTCAGAGGATTCTCCACCTCTACCCAGATGGAGTCTTTGACATCCAGCATTAATACCCTGGGGAAGTCATATTTAAGGGCCTGATAGTTAGCCATTACCGGAGTGCCGCTGGCCGTGCTTTCAAGTATTACGATATCGGCATCGCTTACCTTACGGATACCTTCTATGATCATTGAAAGCATTTGCGGGCTGGTGCTTACCGGGTAAGATAAAGGATAGTTGGCAGCCGGTTTAATAAGCACGCGCCGCGCTCTGGAAATAGCCGTTGGTGCTTCAAATACAAATTGTGAGGTTTCGAATATCAAAATTTTCTCCTCGAGGCAAGATTCATGCCGCCTTGCCTGTTCCCATTAGACCATCCTGGTATTATCTCACCTGATTCTGAAATTACCGTGAAAACTCCATCGACCATCAGTACGCATATTAGCACCAATCGAGCATAATTACGCTTACCTTATCACCCGGTTTTACACTGGTTCTATCTTCAGGTACAATAACAAGTCCGTTCGCTATGCTCATGGAAGTTAAAGCTCCCGAGCTCTGGGTTCCGGTAGTCCGTGCAAAATACCTGCCATTTCGTTTTTCGATGATTGCGCGGACGTATAGGCGTCGGTTATCGTTATTAGTTACAGTATCCTCCATTATAGCATCAAAAATCTGTCTGTCAATCACTTTTTTACCCATCATTTGTAATATGGCAGGACGGGCGAACAGCTCAAACGTTATCATGGCGCTGACAGGATTGCCCGGCAGGCCCAGGAGTGGAATTAATCTTCCTCCGTTGCGATATGAACCGAAGGCTATAGGTTTACCCGGCTTCATGCGGACTGACCAGAACGTGATTTCACTTTCTTTCATAACATCACGTATCAGATCGTAATCACCCATGGACACACCGCCGCTGGTAATAAGAATATCAGCCTCCGGGCTGCTGTCTAATCTGTCCGTAATGGCATTCTGACGATCCTGAGCAATACCCAGAATATCAGGAATACCCCCATAAAATTTGACCATCGCAGCAATACTATAGGTATTGCTGTTGTAAAGCTTACCCGCGGGCAGCGGCTGGCTGATATCGGTCAGCTCGTTACCGGTAGCAAGAATTGCCACTCTGGGACGGCGTATGACCTGAATATAATTTCTTCCCAGGGAAGCCAAAACTCCGGCGTGTGCAGGTGTTAAAACGGTACCTTTTGTCAGGACAAGCCATCCCTTCGAGATGTCTTCGCCTGCCCGGCGAATGTTCTGTCCCGGCGTGACCTCACACAATAGTCCGATTTCCGTGCTATCTTTTTTACGTGCAGACGCGTCGGTATCCTCAAACCTGATGACACTGTCTGCACCTTCAGGAATAGCTGCGCCTGTCATTATTCTAATCGCAGTACCAGCTGTTACGGTTTTCCCGGGAAAATCACCGGCTATTACCGTACCTATGACCTTCAGCTCCACGGGTACTTTCCCGGAGGCTCCCTTTGCGTCCACAGCCCGAATGGCATATCCGTCCATCGAAGAATTGTCCAGAGGTGGAACATTCATATCCGAAATTACGTCATCAGCAAGTACCTGTCCCGTCGCATCAAGGATTGTTTTTCTCTCTGGATTCAGAACAAATACACGGCTGAGTATTTTATTTAAAGCTTCTTCTACACTGATCATCATTTCTAATAACTACCGGCTATTCGTTTTCAACAGCTCTCTGGCCTTCATCAAATCGGCCTCGGTATTAATATTAAAAAAGCTCAACCGCCGGGGGTCGAATTGAACAACTTCATCATCACTGACATAGCGTACTTTTACCAGCGGAAAGAGTTTATAAACCTGTAATTCACCCCGGTTGAGCAACTTCAACAACGGCTGCAGACAAATACGCGAATAGACTCCGTGTAATGGCTCGAAATAACTGCCCTTACGCGGTACTACTACGTCATTGTCAGCTGACAACTGTATCATATATTGCAACAAATCGTTATTCAGGAATGGCATATCGCAGGCCACTATCAGGTTATTAAAGGTCAATGATACAGACAATCCAGTGATGATACCCCCCATCGGGCCTGTATCAGGATACATATCGACAACGGTTCTTAATCGGGTAAAACCACAAAGCTGCTCGTA
>DEUU01000362.1 GCA_002362735.1 Dehalococcoidia bacterium UBA3254 | reverse complement strand
GGTCCCCCTTATTTTCTATCTACATTTATAGATGGAAAGTGGGAATACACGGATGTATCTGACAGATATCTGGACAGATCTAAATTTGATGATTTCAAGACACTATTCTATAAATTTGAAGGATGGGACCCGAAGACTGGTTGGCCCACCAGAGCCACTCTGGAAGGATTGGGACTAAAAGATGTGGCTGACCTTCTTCAGAGTAAAGGAAAATTGGGTTCATAGCTTCCAAGAAAAGGGTATGTTATGAGGAATATTCTTTATAAGAGTAAGCCGGTTCTATCATTGACATAAGTATATTTGGATGTTAATATCACATATGTTACGATTTATATCTATTCTCAACTCGAGTTGATATTAATAAATTAAATTCTAAGAAGGGGTTCAGTACATTGGGTAAATCATTTGAGAAGGATCTGGAGAGAGCGGCAAAATCTATCGAAGAACATCACCTTGATCCTAAAACTTCAACTTTTTTATTGTTAATGATGGTGACTGATCATTTAAAAAGGGTCCTGGAGGTGACATCCACTACCAAACAGGTTACGCGTCAGGGTTTCTTTATTCTGAATACGCTGATCAGATTCGGTGGTTCCATGACGCCAACCGAATTAAGTAAAGTGATCTTCCGTTCAAAAAATGCTACCTGCCGGGTCATTTCGACTCTAGAGAAATACGGTTTAGTCACCGCCAGCCAATCCGTTAATGATGGCAGAAGTATAATCGTGACGATTACACCCAAAGGTTTGGCTCTTTCTTCCGAACACAGCATCGGTACCAGAGTAGCGATCGCCCATAAGGTGTTCAACGAATTAACTGAAGCAGAGACGACCACCTTGAATGAAACGTTGAGTAAACTAAGAAACAAGGCCAGGGAATTGATTAAGAATCCATAATCTTCAATTTCAACTTCATCCACGTTTTCGCTTTTTGAACCGAAATAAAAGTGTTAAATATTAAAAAGGTCAGGAGGGTGAAATGACTAAAAAATTAACTGGAAAGGTGGCTGTCGTAACTGGTGCAGGTAGCGAGGTGGGAATCGGTAAAGAAGCGGCTCTGGCACTGGCGGCAGAGGGAGCCAAAGTAGTCGTCAATGATATTGGAAAAAGACCGGATGGTTCTAAGGCTGCAGATGCAGTAGTTAAAGAGATTGAAAAAAGGGGTGGGGTTGCCGTAGCGAATTATGATAGTGTATCTACTATGGCTGGCACTGCCAATATTGTTAAAACTGCCATAGATAACTTCGGCCGTGTTGATATCGTCGTGAATACCGCCGGTATTTTCCAGGTTAAACCTACGGTTGATGTCACGGAAGCTGATTGGGATGGTGTGCTGAATGTTCATATTAAAGGGGCGTTTGGTTGTTCCCAGGCCGCCATCAGGGAAATGCTTAAACAGAAAAGCGGTGGGCGGATCATTAATTTTACTTCCCATGCCGGTTTCTCATCAGGTCTGGGACCTGGTCCTACCGTTTCTTACATTACGGCTAAGGCTGGGATACTCGGTTTTACCAGAGGACTGTCTCTGGAACTGGAGAAAGTGGGCATCACGGTGAATGCTATTGCTCCCAGAGCCTCTACAAGGCTCTTCCCGATACCGGGAAAGATTGTCAATGGAGTCCAGATATATGGGCCGGAGTATGTAGCACCAATGGTGGTTTATCTGGCTACAGACGAAGCTAAAGGAGTCACCGGACAATTCTTCCATATCGGAGCCGGAGAAATTGTGGTCTATGCCACACCCCTGAATGTTAAGACACAGCATCAGCATATCTTTAAAACAGGGATGTGGACGGTAGACGAATTAGCCGAGATTATTCCACAATATATCAATACAAATACGGATAGTGCTTCTTCCGGTCTCAAGGGCGGTCATTAGATCCATTCTTACCTCTACTACCCGCGACAATCAGGAAGATGGATTTCAATGACTTAATTGATGACATCGAAGAAAGGTTAGTAAAATAAAAGGTTGAGGCCAGCTTAAATAACAGGTTGGCCTCAACCTTTTTAATTAACTCATCTACCCATCAGGGAAAAATCCGATCGGTTTTTAAATTTTAAACAGAGCTTTTTATTCCACCATCTCCATGTCATTTGGCTGACACACTACAACGTAATGGGCAAATGTTGAATCTTTGGTTGCGCCATGCCAATGTACTAACCCGGGTGGGAGAAAGATGATCATTCCGGGTGTGCAAACATATTCTTTCTCTTTCGTGGCTACGATTCCTTTGCCTTCAACCACTACCATAATTTCTTCGTTTTTATGGGTATGAAACTTGTTGCGGGCTCCTGGAGCAAATTTAACCAGGCCCAGATGCGCTACTTTCGCTCCTTGCTTTTCGTTGATGATAAACTGGCCGTAAACTTTTCCGCCGAAGAATCCGTGGGTATTTTCTTTGACATCAACCGGAACATCTTTCAAATTAATAATTTGCATCTCCATAGTTAACCTCCATAAAATTATTTATTATGATAAAAGTGAATTAACAAAAAGTTTTGGTCTCAGGCGATCTTAACCACATTTTCGGATATTTGATTAAATGTCTTAAAAATCTGGGGGTCATGTCCGGGAATAATGTTTTCCCGTGGAAAATACATGCGTTCTATTTTCCCATATCCCTGAAGCCATTCCTCTAAACTGGTCAGCACACCCACCGGTATTTGTTCATCCAGATTACGATAGCAATCAAAAAAATCGGAACAACAAAGCACCTTGCCCCGCATAGTCTGGACTTCTACGCACTGGCTGCCTGGGGTATGGGCGCCGCACCAAATCCCGCGTATCCCGGGCAAGATATCGCAATCTCCATCCAGAAACCTGACCCGCTGCAGATAATTATATCTTCCTAAGGTGTCGACATCTGCTACTGGTTTACCGTTGGTAAAAGGCGGATATGCTAAATAATGAAACCGCTGGATATCTCCGGTCCAGAATTGATATTCTTTTCGTTGAACATAGAACACTGCTTTGGGATAAATTTCCGATTCTGTAAAATGGTCACTGTGTATATGAGTCAGAATTACCGCTTCCACATCCTTCGGATGAACTCCGATAGTGGCCAACAACTCTTCACGCGTAGCGAAAGACGGAAGCTTTCTCAATTCAAGTTCGGAAGGAGAAATCCCGGTATCCAGGAGATAGGTATGTTCTTTATTCTTCAGGCAAAAAAAGTAAAAAGCCTTATTTACTATTTTTCCGGGTGGTTCTTGAAAAAATATGGTGGACCCATCTACTTTGGTCTCGGTAACTCGTAAGGCAAAAATTTCGTACATAGGTGTACTCCTTTAACCAATATCTCAGCTTAAAAAATATTTCCTGGCTGATTATTTATTCTTTAATGCCTATCACATCGGGATCGAGAGTAACAAATTCATAGATTAAACGGCTGAATCAAACTGTCTTTAATTTATCGGGAAAATCTTCAAATTGCCGGTAACTATTTGGCTAATCCTGGTAATCCTGGCAAGATTTCGTTGCCACATGTTTAAGGTAACTTGTACGCTGTATAATAACATCTGTGACTATGTATGTCAATATACGGCGGAATCGACTTTCTCTGGGTCTAATCTTCTTGACTGTGACCGCTGCCGAAGCTATGATGGTTTCAAGCAGGATATAGAATTTTGTCTGTCAGTATTTATTAACAGGGTTCAAAAGTAATGAAGACATCTTCGCATCAACTATCTCTGGGATTGGACCTGAGTACCCAAAGTATTTCAGCTGTGATTCTGGATATCGATTCCGGGATAAGGATCTTCGAACACTCTCTGGACTATGTTAAAGACCCCCGTTTAAATTCCTGGGGCATCCAGAGAAGAGATTATCTTATACCTCCCAGGGTTGAGGGAGAAGCAGACCAGCCACCCAGGATGTTTTTTGCCGGCATAGATGCAATGTTCAATGACATTCGTAATGCCGGCATATCATTGAACGATATCGCGGTTATTACCGATTCAGGACAGCAGCATGGTCATGTTTACCTGAACTCTCAGTCGTCTTCTATTTTTTCCAGACTCAACGAAGATAGCTCCTCGCAATCTGATCTGGTTTCTTTGCTAGAAGGCTGTCTCGCTTATGGTTCTGCGCCAATCTGGATGACGGCTAATACCGTCTGGCAAGCAGAATGCATGAGGAAGAGCGTTGGTGGAAAAAAGAAAATGATAGAGTTATCCGGTTCCGACGTTCCGCTAAGATTTACCGGTCCGGTAATCATGAGGGTGGCTCAGCAGTTTCCCGAATCTTATCGGCGGACAGCAAAAATCCAATTACTTAGCAGTCTCGTGCCAGCGATTTTGACCGGCAATTCAAATGTCCCTGTAGATTTCGGTAACGCCTGCGGCATGTCTCTAATGCACTACCGCCTTAAAAAATGGTCCGATCAAATGATACAAGCTGCCGCGGAAGGACTGCCGGGAGGCAAAAGGGGCTTGAGAAACAAGCTGCCCCGGATCGTAGCCCCAGATTCTATTGTAGGAACTATCGCCGATTATTTTATTAAGAAATACGGATTTAATCCTGAATGTGCAGTAGCCGCCGGTTCGGGTGATAATCCGCAGGCTAAAGTGCTGGTAGCGGGTGATTTGTTAAGCCTGGGCACCAGTTTTGTCAACATGACTGCTTCCGATCCCGACATGGTAGACTCGAGCGGTTTGACCAATGCTATGTATGACGGAGTCGGGAGGCCGTTCTTGTTTAGTTGCCGGACCAATGGCGCTCTGGTTTGGGATCAACTGAGAGCTGCCTACGGGATTAAAAAAGAGGAATATGGTGTCGCCGAAGAAGCTTTACAAAAAACTCCAGTAGCCTGTAACCTGGTATTCTGGCAGCCGCGGACTGAATCCTTCCCACCTTCCGGAAGTTTTGATCTAACCAGGGTTGATTGTCCTGCTAATCTGGGCGGCGATTATTCGGGACTAATTGAAACTACCCTTTCAGCAGTCTATTACTATTCGAGACATTTTACCCGCAATGCCGGACCGCTGTTTGTCACGGGAGGAGCATCTCGCAGCCCGGGTATCTTACGGCGAATCGCTGCCATTTGGAATCGACCGGTGATATCCATTGAAAATGCCGGGGCGTCCATGGGGGCGGCAGTTTCCGGAATCAGTGCCCTTTACAAGTCGAAAGGTAAACATTTCGATGTGAAGCAATACAGCTTGAATTTACAGAAAAGAAAGATGGAAATTCAACCCCGACCTGAAGATGTATCTTCTTTCCATGATGCGGAAGGTTTCCTCAAAAAGTTTGCCGCAGAAGAAACCAGACTGTTGAAAGCCAATCCGATTAAATAAGAAGAACAAGATATCACTCAACTGTTCTTTTTATCATTTTGTCTTATTAAGCAGCCGCTTCAAGTTCTTTTAAATTCTCCAAGCCTTTGATAGCCAGCTCTTCTCCGGTATCAGCAAACTTTCTCCAGATGGCGCATAGCCGGTTAAGCTCCTCAAAACCGGGATCGAATGATTCAATGGTGGCTGGACCATTGTATCCAATCTTCTTAAGGCTGGCGAAAAATTCTTTCCAGGGGAACAGTCCGGTTCCGGGTATACCCCGGTTGTTTTCGCAGGTATGCACGTAGCCCAGGTATTTTTTCCCGCATACCTCTACGGCTTTTGAAATATTCTGTTCTTCTCGTATCATATGGAAGGTGTCCAGGTGCACCTTGATATTTCCGCTGCCGACTTCTTTGCAATACTTTACGGCGTCTTCGGCAATATTGATAAAATGGCTCTCAAATCGATTCACTGGCTCAACTGCCAGAATAATATCGCTCTTGCTCTTAGCGTAAGAAGTCACTCTTTGCATTGAATCGACGGACCAGTTCCATTCATCATTAGTCCGGGGCTTGCCACTGATATAGCCCCACGTTGCGTATATCACTCCACCCAGGATTTTTGCACCTATTTCAATGTTGATATCAATCAGTTTTTTTAGGGTCTTTTCTCCATTTTTTCTTACGTTGGGGTCATGGTCTATCAGGTTGGAGTCTTTAGGCAAGCCGATGGTTGTAACAACCTCGATACCGACTTCTTTTACCTTCTCTTTAACGGCTTTAGTCGGAAACCTCTCGGGATGAGAGACGTTGATATCCAGCACAGAAAATCCCAGAGATTTTGCTTTTTCTATCAGCGGCAAATCCTTTAGAGTAAATTCCTCAGTCCAGATAAGCGAATCGACCCCAAATTTCAACATATAATCTCCTTCATCAAGAATAATTTAAACAGTAATTTCATTGATATTAAGGAATCTGCATGCGTTGCTGATCACTTTTACGTAATCTCCGTGGATCAAGCTGGCGTGATGGGTAAATCCTTCCATAACCAGGACTTCGTAAAGATGGTTTAAATCATGAACCTCCACCCAGCTCCAGGCTCCTCTAAGTTTTTGGTCAGACTCGATTATTTTTCCGGAAGTAATCAGCATCTTGAATTGGCCTTCGTGCTCGATTAAACGACATATGGTGACAATGCCTGGCTTAAGCTGAAACTCACCCGTTCCCCTGGAACGGTCTATTCCCAGGCTTTCACCCAGAATGCTGTGGTACTTAATTGAAATCGCGGATGATTTACACACCAGAGAAGGCGGTGCATTCCCGCAGTGCCAGGCAAGAAATACATTTTCTTTTTCTTGATGCCTGATAGTCCAGTCAATGAAGTGGGGCGGCGTCTTTCCCAGAGAAGCCAGATTTTGGATCAACATGGTGAGAACGCCATAAATATCTACCTCACAGGCGGTCATAATTCCCTTATCCGTAAGTCGTCCCATAACGTAACAGGGAGAAATTCCATATACCTCCTGTATGGCTGTCCAGCATTGTATCCCCATACCGGAAAGTCCTTTTTCGGCGGCAAATTGCTCCAGAGCCAGCTCTAAATGGACCATATTACTAACATTGTCATTTTTCAAAGAGGACAAATCGGCCTGTTTTTTCATTTCTCGAGCTACCCGTTTGGTTTCAGGAGAATTGTTTTTAATTTTTTGAGCCCGTTCCATGATATCAGGCAGGGAAGTAGGGACAACCCTTTGAGCAAATTGTTGCATCATGGCATCTTCAGAGAAGATACAGGTCTCGAAACGCTCCGGTCGGGGACCTACAAGGCCGAGTTTAGCTCCGATGAATCCTTTGATTACTGAACATACACTTATAAAATCTTTTATTTTATTCTGAAATAATTTCTCTTCGGGGAATACGATGCCGGCGAAATCAAAAAGGATGTCCCGGCGATACAGTCCTGACGAAATTGAAAGTGTTCCGCAAAAAGAATCTGACTTCCGGCAGCCATCCGGTGTAAAAGCGTCCTCCCTGGTACCGAAAAGCAATATCGGCCTGTAGTGAAAAGCCGAGGCTACCGCCAGTGCAGAAACCTCGTCCCCGAAAGTCATGGTGCCAATAACCAATCCATCAATTTCCTTTTCCTGAAACAGTTTAATAGTATTTTCGGCATCCAGGTCGTTGCGCACCAGGCCATTCGGAGTTATTTTTGCATCCGGGCAGACCATTTCCAGATCTGGGAATTTCGACAAAACTTTCAGACAACGCTCGCGCATTTGTACTGCCCAATTTTCATCGAAGGGTTCCCTGTGCGCCGGCACGAAGCCAAGCTTAATAGTTTTCATGCTTAATCCTTTATCGCATTCAAAATATTTGATCGGTCATTAAAGGTTTATCATTACTTTTACGGAAGTCGGTTTGGGATTGGCAGCGTATTCATAAGCTTTAATACTATCTTCAAAATTATATCTGTCCGTAATGAGCGGCTTTACATCTATCTTGCCGGAAGACATCAGTGAAAGGGCGCTGGGGTATACGTGGGCATATCTGAAAATGGTCTCCATTCTGGCTTCTTTAGCCTGAGCCGGGACGATATCAACGGGAACAGGTTTAACCGGCATGCCGATAAAAATGACTTTACCTCCAAGACAAAGGGGTTCAAAAATCCTGGAAATCGCAGCCTCGTTTCCGCTGGCTTCAAAAATCAGGTCTACTCCCCAGCCTCCGGTAACGTCACGGACTACTTCATTCAGGTTTTTTTCCTTGATGTTAACGGGGATCATGCCGAATCTGGCAGCCAGATCCAGTTTCGGCTGAATCACATCCGTTATAATGACTTTGCTGCAGCCGCCCGCCATAGCGGCCATTGCAGTGACCATGCCGATCGTCCCGGCGCCAGTAACGAGGGCTATGTCACCGGGTTTGATGCCGGCTTTCCGTGTAGCATGAAGACCGACTGCCAGTGGTTCAACCATAGCGCCTTCGTCCAGACTTATGTTGTCCGGTAATTTGAAGGTAAATGTTGAAGGATGGACCACCGTTTCTCTTAAGCAGCCGTGCACCGGAGGAGTAGCCCAGAATACTACATCGGGGTCCAGATTATAGAGTCCTAATCTGGATGCCCGACTGTTCGGGTCCGGAATTCCTGGCTCCATACAGACACGGTCGCCAACCTTTAAATTGCGTACGTTGTTTCCGACTTCTGTAATTACACCGGCCGCTTCATGACCCAGCACCATAGGCTGCTTGACAACAAAGGAGCCGATAGCGCCAAACATATAATAATGCACATCGCTGCCGCAGATTCCGACGCTCTTTATTTTGATACGGACGTCGTTTGGCTCAAGGGTTTCCTTAATATCGATATCACGCACAGATAATGCCTTAACTTTTTCCAATACCAGCGCTTTCATTTGCTCTCCTTTTGTTCTCTCTCTGTTAATTATTTACGCCCCTATCGGGCAGTATATCCACCGTCAACAATTAAA
>DEUU01000259.1:14764-14939 GCA_002362735.1 Dehalococcoidia bacterium UBA3254 | reverse complement strand
GAGGGATCAGTGTCAAAAGAAGGTAAATCCCCTCACCAACCAGTGCCAGGTAAAGAGAAATAATGATGACCGAAAATATGATACTTAAAATTTTGTTCCGGGTTTTATTTCTTATGGCCATTTTATACCCTGCATTCTAGCACTGTTTTTGGAAAATACAATGGTACCATAGTTA
>DEUU01000259.1:14401-14530 GCA_002362735.1 Dehalococcoidia bacterium UBA3254 | reverse complement strand
GGAAAATACAATGGTACCATAGTTACAGGGTGAAACAGGTATAAGCAACTCAATTTCCCACTGGATAGAAAAATTACAGGTTTTATGGTTTGCCAGGGAGGATATTTCCATCGCAGGGTCTTTTCATTT
>DEUU01000259.1:0-14051 GCA_002362735.1 Dehalococcoidia bacterium UBA3254 | reverse complement strand
GTACTTGATACGGGATCCGGAATGATAAAATGAAATGGCTCTGATTCCCCAGGGACGGTGTCTTGATAGAGTTATGGAAAAAGCACTATAATCATATACGTTTATATGGCAACAGGTTTATCGTCCATGGGCTCCTGAGTTTGTTTTTACTTCTCCTGCACGGGTAGGGAATATTAATAATAAAAAAAGGATGGATAATATGGATTTGGGTTTAAAAGGCAAAGTCGCAATGGTGACCGGAGCTGGAAGCCAGATCGGTTTTGGTAAAGGCATAGCGTTGACTCTGGCCAAAGAGGGTTGTGATCTGGTTCTGAATGACATTAACCTTGAAGGGGTCAAAAAAACGGCGGCCGAAATTGAGGCTTCAGGACAAAAAGCCCTGGCAGTGAAAGCGGATGTAACCAGCAGTTCCGAAGTAAATGAAATGGTGAAAAGGGCTATACAGCAATTCGGTAAGATAGATATACTGGTCAATAACGCCGGCGGTCATACTCCCATTAAGCCGTTCACTGAAAAGGTTGAGGCAGACTGGGACAGGGAAATAAATTTGAATTTCAAAGGCGTATTAGTCTGCACCAGAGCAGTTCTTGACCACATGATTTCACGCAAGAGCGGAAAAATTATCAGCATTTCCTCAATCGCGGGAAAGATCGGTGCTCCTGGTGGGGGTCTTTATGCGGCGACCAAGGCTGGGGTCATAGCTTTCAGCAAGAGCATGGCCGCCGAGTTGGGTCCCCTTGGAATAAATGTAAATTGTATTGCTCCAGGGCCGGGACAGACTAATTTCAATGTTATCGATCCACCTGAGCTAATTCAGGAGTATATGAAAATGGCTCCATCCCGGAGATACGTTACACCTCAAGATATTGCTTACGCCGTAGCCTTCTTAGCGTCGGATGTTTCAAGCCATATTATGGGACAGGTGATCACCGTGGATGGCGGTTTTACAATGACAGGATAAACATCTGACTTTTTCTAAAAATACTGCTTTTGCTGAAGTCATCTACCGAGGTGATCAGGTTTACCTCAGGGAGAGTTAATGATATCGCCTGCGTATTTTTATTTTAGTAATCGTTACGCATAAATAGTCAGGAGAATAAACATGAAAGCATTGAGATGGTATGGCCGGAGGGACCTCAGATTTGAAGATGTACCGGAGCCGTCTCCCGGGCCGGGACAAGTAAAGTTGAAAATCAGTATGGTCGGTATCTGTGGATCGGACCTAAAAGAATACGCTGACGGCCCTTATGGAATCAGTTTAGATAAAGTACCCCTCACCATAGGACATGAGTTTTGCGGGAAAGTCGTCGAGTTAGGAAAAGGGGTAACGGGTTTTAAGGTGGGAGATAGAGTAACCGCCGTTTGTTACTGGGGCTGCGGGGAATGTTATTATTGCAAAAAAGGTCTCTTCAATATTTGCCCGAAATTTGATGCTATTGGTCTAACCGTCAATGGCTGTATGGCCGAATATATGGTAATGCCCGATTATACCTTGATTAACCTTCCGGATTCAGTTTCTGATGAGGTGGCGGCGGTAGTCGAACCATTATCGGTTGCCCTGCATGCTATTAAAATGGGCAGAGTACAGACCGGAGATTCGGTAGTAATTGTTGGTGATGGCACCATCGGCCTTTGTATGTTGCTAGCAGCCAGGGCTGCCGGGGCTTCCAAAGTTTACCTCGTATCCAAGCATAAAAGACGCGGTGATGCCGCCCGCGTAATGGGAGCCTCTTGTGTAATTGACTATAACGAAGAGGACCCCGTCAAAGTACTCAGCAGCCTGACCGGCGGCATTGGCGCAGATGTATCCTTCGAATGTGTAGGAGCCCCGGATACGCCGCAGTTAGCGGTGAATCTGATTAGAGGCGGCGGCGTGGCTGTGATTGTGGGACTCTTTAAAGATCCGAGTGCGTTTAATTTTGCCACGATGGCCTTTAGCGAAAAAACGGTGTTAGGCAGCGCGACTTATTTAGACGAGGGAAAAGCGGCGGTTGCCTTGTTAGCGGATGGAAGAATTGATGCCAGCCATCTGATTACTTCTAAGGTTCCGTTAAAAGATGCCGTAGCGCTGGGATTTGAGAGACTTCTGGCCGATAAGGAGAATAACCTTAAAATCCTCCTGCAAATTCCATAAACATTAAACAAACTGATCTATTTTAAAGAATAACCGAAATTTGCGAATCAGGGCTATTCTCTTTTCGGTCTTGACCGGAGTTTCAAAAGGCTTTTCATTTTCAGACATCCTGGCGGTAATACTGGCGAAAGCGGTGATAATCTGTCGTAGAGAGGATCTGTGTAATGACCAGAGCAGCCATCTGTGTCTTTTCGAGCGAAGCGAAGCAATCCCCTGACTCTGGAATTGGATGTTGCTTCGTCGCTACGCTCCTCGCAAAGACAAAGAAAATTCTCATCGCAAAGACAGGGAAAACGCTCCTCATTAAGGCAATAGTGGAAAGACCCCGGTGTTTATGCTTCGCTGGCCATTTCAGACCAAAAGTTCTATAATTATCCAAATTGCCATAACTGGCTGAAGGGGACTTCCTTTCAGATTTTGATCATTTTCCCTTAGCATGTAATACTTACCCGGGATTTTGCGTATATTTATTTAGGCCTTGGGAGTTATGTCCAGGTGCTAATCAGGAAGAATCTCGATAAAGAAAATGTTAGTCTCAGAGAGACCTTTTCCAGACTCTACGATGAGTATATGCCTAAGGTTTATCGATATATTTACTATAAAGTTCATGATGTACCAACAGCGGAGGATATAACGTCACAGGCTTTTGAGAAAGCGCTGGTTAATTTTTCAAAATACAGTCACGATAAAGGGGAGTTTTCTGTATGGATGATTTCCATTGCCCGGAATACTATTGCTGATTACTACCGTGCGCAAGGCAAATTGAAGACTACTTTTATCGATGAAGCCATAGATTTGCCCAGCGATGAACCTGATCCTCAGGAGGTTATGGAAGAAGATGATGAAAAACAAACATTGCAAGCTTGCATTGCCAGACTGCCGCCGGATGAGCAGGAAATTGTAAGGCTCAAATTTACCATGGAGATAACGAATCGTGAAATTGCCAAAACAGTGGGGTTATCAGAATCTAACGTGGGAGTGAAGCTGTACCGCATTATTAGAAAGCTGCGGGAAAGCTTCCAGGAGCCACAATATGGGTAACGAAAAGAAAGAAGCCCGGGAATTTGAAAAAGACCTCGACCGCCAGATTGCCAGCGAACAGGTTAAAATACCGGAGAGCGCTGAGTCGGACCACGAAAAGAACCTCTGTTTAACCGGGAAGATGTTAGAATCGAAAATCGAACCGTCGGCGGCTTTTCAGGCTAATCTGAAACAACGCCTGATGCTCAAATTAACCGAGCAAGAAAACCAGGCTGAGAAGAAAAAAGAAGCCGGGCGGTCTTTCCGGGATATCTTTAAAAATTTGGGGTCTCAGAGTCTGGTATGGCGTACCGCTGCAGTGACGGCGGCAGTCATCATTATCGCAGTGCTGGTTGTCTGGCGGGCAGGAGTATTTTCTCAACCGGCTAGACCTCCCCTTCTGGGTGTACCTCCTCCAGTAACCACAGGCAGTTTCCAGTGGCCGGTGGAGGTAAGAGCAACGTCTCTCCAGGATTCATATAAACCGGGTGAACCTGTAAGCGTGACTCTAACTTTCAAAAATACAGGTAGAGGAACTTTGACGTTATCGCCCTACCCGCCTCAAATACTTATTGCCGCAGCCAGTCTGAAACCTTACATGACGATACCCGGCGGAGAATCCAGAACATTAGCACCAGGAGAAACGGCTGAATATACGGTAAGCTGGGACCAGCGAGACAATGAAGGCCAGCAGGTGCCGCCAGGGACCTACATCATAGAAATGCTGGACATCCAGCTCGATAATGGTAATAGTGTAGCTCTTTCTGATAGTCCACGCATAACTATAATATCTCCGTAAGGCTTTGTAATACTCTCCTTGCTTTTGGCGTATATATTATTAGAACAGACAAAAATAAAAAAATAAGGAGAGAAAAATGTTAAACAAGATTTTAATTGCCATTGCTTTATTTGCCACCTTAATCACCATGGTAGCCTGCTCCTCGGTCAATGCACAGCAGCCGGAGCGGAACCCGGTTACTCAAGAAATCAGTATCAACAGCGCGGATGAATTCAGCCAGCATCCCCAGATCCAGAAAGAGATTACGCTCAATAATGGAGACCAGGTGACCATCACCCTGGTTTCGAATGCGACTACAGGTTTTAGCTGGAATGAGAATGCTGCCATCGCGGACACCACTGTTATGCAACAGTTAAAACATGAAAATATAGCTGGAGACTCTGGTAAACTTGGGGCGGCGGGTGCAGAAAAATGGACCTTCAAAGCTTTGAAAGTCGGCACTACTAACGCTCACCTGGAATACAGCCGACCCTGGGAAGGCGGAGAAAAGGGCGTCTGGATTTTCGATCTCAAAATTACGGTAAAATAGAGAAAAATTACAGACTGGTAAGACTTTATATCTAAAATAACATTGCAAAATATAATCCAGGAGTACACGTGGCGGCCGATAGACCTCAGGTTTCCCAAGACCCCGGGACGAATCGGCCGCCACGCTTTTATCTCTGATAAACCCCGATAGCCTGTTAAACGAACCCGACCTAAACAATTTTCAGTATTGCCACTTCAACGTATTTGCTTTTTTTAAAATCAATACTATAGCCAGAAAAAATAACTTAAAAAAGTGAAAAGAAAAGCCTTCTGCATTCAAGAAGCTTGACGGCCAATATCGAAAAATATGGATTATTTGTGGTTTGGTTTCTCTTCTTTAATCTCCAGGCCGACCAGTATCTTATCTGAATCTGAAAGGTCTCCGATATACCGGCGGAGGGGCAACGGGAGTTTTTTAACTAAAGTTGGCGCTGCAATGATTTGATCATCCCTGGCTCTTTCAGGATGGCGATAAATATCAATTATTTCCAGCTCGCATCGGTCTTTTAGATATTCGTCACAAAGCTTCCTCATATTTGCAATGGCCCGTTTTGATTTTGGAGTGGCGCCGGTTATATACAGACGCAATATATATTTCTTGATCTGGCGTTTTTTTAATGCCTGTTCCAGTTGTTCTCTGGCATCTTGTTCTGCTGTCATGAATTTTCTCTCTATGGTACTTATTTATTGCTCGGCTGCAAATCCAGTCCGATCAGGACCCGCTCGGTTTTGGAGAGATCTCCGATAATTTTCCTCATTGGTGGAGGCAGTTTCCGGACCAGGGTCGGCAGGGCGATGATCTGGTCGTTGCGGGCAAGCTCAGGGTTTCTGGTCACATCAATTACTTCGATACGATATCTTCCAGCCAGGTACTCCTCCGCAATCTTCTTTAAATTGGCAAAAGCCGTAACTGATTTTTCGGTTTGTCCGGCCACGTATAAACGTAAGTTCCAGACTTCCGGCGAAGCCTCAGTTTGGCCGGCTTCAGAGTTACTCTTTCGTCTTCTTGGAATAATCTCATTCATCGTTTGACCTCGTTACATCTATTTTTATTCCGGGGGTTTGTCAGCTTTACGTATTTTACCCATTGCTTGCCGATCTTCCCCTAATACTTTTTCAACGTATTGTTCCTGAATAGTGGCCGCTTCCAATTTTTCTTTGGTAGCTTCAAACTGAGCACGTAAAGCCATTATCTGGGCTTCCATTATTTCACGCTGATGCTCAATTTCCCGTTTATTGCGCTCAATTTCCTGCTGATGAGTTAAGGCCTGAGCTTTCTCCTGGGCTTCCTGGGCTAAGCGGGCACTTCCGGTCAGAACGCCACCCGGACCGACATAGACATCCTGAAGCTGAACTCCTTTGCTGGTGAGTAAGAACTCCCGGATTTGATTAGAATGGGCCATACCGCGAGATTTCAGGATGTAAAGGCCCCGGTTACGTTCTCCTCCGATCTCGATATCTCGTAACAGAATCCATGTATCCATTAGAGATGATATCCCTACCTCCGTGGCTTCTGGTTTTTCTCCGGCTACGGTCAGGCTGGTGAAAAGGGTAGTGATCTGCCGGGATTTCAGGTAATCAATCAGCCGGGTAAGCATGGACCGGGTCTCCGTTTCAGTCCCGACAGTAATCAGGTTGGATATCGGGTCAATGATGACCGTTTCAGGTTTGAAATCTTCAATGTTCTTATACATGCTGACCAGATGCATCTCCAGACCGTAGAGGGAAGGACGGGTAGAGGTGAAACGTAACAGTCCATCTTTTACGCAGTGTTCCAGATCAATGCCGATCGAGAGCATGTTCCGTATGATCTGGTCCGGGGACTCTTCAAAGGAATAATAAAGACAGCGGGCTCCCCTTTGGCAGGTAGCCAGGGCAAAATGAGCGGCCAGGGTGCTTTTGCCGGTACCCGGTGTTCCGGAAACCAGGATCGAACTGCCGCAATAATATCCTCCCCCCATCATGGCGTCCAGGCGTTCAACCCCGCTGGGAATTTTCTCCCTGGAGACTTTATAGGCGAGTCCCATTGACGTGATGGGCATAATCGAGATGCCTTTTTCGTCAATCAGGAAAGGATATTCGTTAGAACCGTGTTTGGAGCCGCGGTACTTGATAATTCTCATCCGACGGGTGGCGATCTGATCTGTCATTTGCTGGTCCAGAAGAATGACACAGTCGGCCACATATTCTTCCAGACCGTAGCGGGTCAGAGTGTTTACTCCGCGCTCGGAGGTGATTACTACCGTCATGCTCTTTTCTTTCAGCCAGCGGAAGAGACGGCGTAATTCTGCTCTTAAAATTGCCTCTTCACTGAACCCTGAAAAAAGTGCTTCCAGGGTATCCAGCACCACGCGTTTGGCGCCGATCTTCTGAATGGCGCTATCTAACCTGACGAAAAGGCCGTCCAGGTCAAACTCCCCCGTTTCCTCGATCTCTTTTTTCTCAATATAAACAAAATCGATGAAAATCAACTGACGGGCTACCAAATCCTTCAGGTTAAAACCAACGGAGGCAAAGTTCTTGGCCAGGTCTTTCTCTGTCTCCTCAAAGCTCATGAAGACTCCGGGCTCACGATGCTGGAGAGCGCCCCGTACCAGGAATTCCATGCCGAAGACCGTCTTGCCCGAACCGGCCCCTCCTACCACGAGCGCCGGACGTCCTTTAGGTAGCCCGCCTTCGGTGATCTCGTCAAAGCCCCGGATACCGGTAGGTGATTTTTCCAGGAACTCATCCGGTTCCATCATAGCCGCTAAAGAAGAGGTTCGAGCAGATTTTTTGGTTGCCATTAGTTTTTCTCCTTTTGTCTCCGAGGATCAGGAAGGTCTTTCAAAGCATATTGACTCTACTATACAACCAAATCGGGCGGTATTTCTATTAGTTGCTGGAAATGCCTAGTATCAGTAAGCATTTCGGCTGATTAGCCTGCCAATTTGAATTTCTAAAGCGTATAATAACGATGTTTATAATAGCTTTAATTTTTGAACATTTTAATTCTAATTGGTACAATAAACAGAGGTAAATCAACATAATGTTTAGCTGCTGCAATCTTAGCTTGTTTTGAGGTGGTGTTCCAGAAGCAGGCAAAAAATATTCGTTGAAAGAGTGGAATCCGGATATAGACTGTATGTCGTATTATATTTTGGGAGAGCCTGATCTAGTTGGAGAGGGCAAACCTCAATTCCAACGAGGAGTTAAATGCCTATGCCCGAAAATAAGCGATCTCCCCAAAAGGAAATAACTATCTCCGAGGCTCTGGAAGCATCTTTTAAATCCACGGAAAGGTCCGGGGAAAAATATATTTTAAAACTATATATTTGCGGCATGACTTTGCGATCTAAAATAGCCATAGAAAACATCCGGAAAATTTGTGCCGACTACCTGCCGGACCGCTGCGACCTGGAGATAGTCGATATTTTCAAACATCCCAGCCAGGCTAAAAATGCTCAGATCATTGCCGCTCCAACTCTGGTCAAACAATTCCCTCTACCGATGCAACGCATGGTTGGTGATCTATCAAGAACAGAGAAAGTATTGTCAGCCCTGGATTTGGTGTCTATTTCCTCCAGGTAAAGGCAAATGAAATGATGAAAAAACCAGGTTCGAAAAAAAAGAATGACAAAAAGAGTCAGGAAATATTAGAACTCCGCCGGAAACTGGAAGAAGCGGAGCAAGCCTTAAGCGCGATTCAAAATGGGGAAATCGATGCCCTGGTGGTCTCCGGCGAGAATAGAAGCGAGGTCTATACCCTGAAAAGCGCCGATCGCCCCTACCGGACCATGATTGAGCAAATGAATGAAGGTGCAGTCAATTTATCCTCTGAAGGTTTTATTCTTTACTGCAATGAGAGTTTTGCCAGAATGGTGAACGCTTCCCTGGAAGAACTGGTTACAGCACCCATTTTTCAATATATCGATGTTTCCAGCCAGGAACAGTTCCACAGATTGATGAAGTATAACGGGCAGGGAGAGTTGAGGGTCCTGACCAAAGATAAGAACCTGATACCGACTTACGCCACTCTCAATACTGTCCAGGAAGATGGCATAATCAGCCACGCCCTGGTACTGACCGATCTAAAAGAGCATCTTCGTACTGAGAAGGTTATAGCTTCAGAGCGGTTTGCCAATATTCTGCTGGAACAAGCTGCCGATGCCATCCTGGTGTGTGATACTTCGGGGGCTATTATTAGAGCCAGTGAGAAAGCCTTTAAATTATTAGGAGGTAATCTGGTAGGCCTTCCAATAGACAGGGTTTTTGATCGGCTTTTTCCCTGCCAGACAATTGTGACAAATTCCGGGAATAGCAGAAATCCAGTTAAATTTTCTGCCATTCGAAATGGTGAATTTCTATCCGGAATTGAAGTTTCAATCTGCGCCGAAGACTTATCTAACCAGTACTTATTACTTAACTGTGGCCATATCATCGAGGGGAATTCTACTTTGGGATATTCCATTTCCCTGACCGACATTTCCGAACGCAAGAAAGCTGAAGAGAAATTGGCCACAGTTCTCAAGCAAAACCAGAGCATCATCAACAACACACCCGCAATTGTCTATGCCTTCGATCTGGAAGAGCGCTTTATCATGGCGAATACAGCTCTCGCAGAGCTGTTCAACTCCACGCCAGAAAAAATGATTGGAAAGAGACGTCATGATTTCATGCCTGAGAAGGACGCCGACTGGCATGAGGCAAACGATCGACAGGTACTGGAAGCGGGCACGGCGATGGAATTCGATGAGTATAGCCATCTCAAGAGCCGATATATCACCTGGCTTACGACAAAATTCCCACTTTGGGATGCCCAGGGGAGGGTGTATGCAGTGGCGGGAATCTCCTCTGATATTACCCAGCGCAAAAAGGCAGAAGAAGACTTACAGCGTTATGCAAAGGAACTGGAGGCAGCCAACAAAGAACTGGAAGCCTTCAGCTACTCCGTTTCTCACGATTTGAGGGCTCCCTTAAGAACTCTGGATGGCTTCAGCGAGCTGGTAATAAAGGATTATGGAGACAAGCTGGATGAGACCGGGAAAGATTACCTGAACCGGGTCCGTAAAGCCAGCCAGTACATGTCTGAGCTGATCGACGATATGTTGAAATTGTCCCGTATTACACGGGCGGACATGTATCAGGACAAGGTAAATCTGACTGAAATTGTTCAATCTTGTCTCCTTGAATTAAAAGCCAGTGAGCCCAACCGTCAAATTGAATTTATTCTTCCACTGGAGGTGCTTACTAAGGGGGACAGACAGCTTTTATCTATTGCTTTAAGGAACCTTCTGGAGAATGCCTGGAAATTCACGAGAAAATGTCCCCAGGCCCAGATAGAATTTGGCATTTCCCCGGTAAATGGAGAAAAAGTATATTACATAAAGGACAATGGGATCGGATTTAATATGAAATATGCGGATAAACTCTTCCAGCCTTTCCAGCGGCTCCATTCGGAACAAGAATATGAAGGCACAGGAATTGGTCTGGCCATTGTGCAGCGCATCATCCGGCGGCACAACGGAAAAATATGGGCAGAGTCAGAAAAAGGTCATGGAGCCACTTTTTTCTTTACCTTGAATTAAAAGGAGTAAATGAGTTTTCAGTTAACAGAAACCAACAGCTGCTTTTATGAGTAATAAGTATATTTTGCTAGTCGAGGACAATCCGGACGATATATCGTTAACCCGGATCGCTTTCAAGAAGTGCCAGCTTGCTGAAGAAATAGAGGTCGTCGTAGATGGGGAAGCCGCGTTGGATTTTTTATTTTGCCGCGGTGAGTTTGCCAAACATGACCATCATGGCAATCCGTCGCTGGTTCTGCTAGATTTGAAATTACCCCGGCTGAATGGCCTGGAAGTTCTCCGGGAAATCCGGGCTAATGCGGTTACCAGCTCCATTCCGATAGTTATTTTGAGTTCCTCCATCGGCGAAAAAGAGATGCAGGATAGCTATGCCCTGGGTGCAAATAAATTTTATAGCAAGCCCGTGAGCTTTGACCGATTTGTGGAACTGGTCTGTGAAATCAAATCAAACTGGCTAGATGAAGAGGAATCATCTTTATCTTCAGGGAAAACCGATGAATAAAAACATACGATTATTAATTGTTGAAGACTCAGAAAATGATGCCATATTACTGGTTGAGAACTTAAAGGCCGCCGGCTACAATCCGGTATATGAAAGGGTGGATACTGAAGAAAGCTTTTTGGCTGCGTTGAAGAAGAACTGGGATGTTATCATCTCTGATTTTGTGATGCCCGAGTTCAGTGGTCTGGAGACTTTAAGGATTCTCCATGACGAGGGACTGGATATTCCCTGTCTGATCGTCTCCGGGAAAATCGATGAAGAAACCGCAGTTCCCGCTATGCGGGGTGGAGCTAAAGATTATATCATGAAGGATAACCTGAAGCGGTTGAGTCCGGCCATAGAGAGGGAACAGATTGAATCTGAAGTCCGGCAAGAAAAGGCTAAAATAGCGGAGAAACTCAAGGATATGGAACAGGTCCTGGCTTCGGGGAAGTTTGCCCAGATTATCCTTGACCAGGCTGCAGATGCCATTGTAGTTTGTGATACCGAAGGGACCATTCTTCGAGCCAGTGAAAAATCCTGCAAGCTGTTCGGAACAAATTTGGAAGGCTTGCAATTTGACCGGGTTTTTGATCAATTTTATCCTGCCCCTGGCGTTAGCAAAAGTAATGCCCGGACTGTTTCGGAAAGTTCGCTACGTCTGACCTCCATCAAGCGTAAGGAAATTCCCTCGGGTAGTGAGATCGCAACAATGGTTAACGGCCAAGAAAAGCAGAATTTCATCATTACTTATAGTCTCTTATTTCAGGAATCAGAAGTCCTGGGTTATTCCATTTCTCTAACGGATATTACTGAACGCAAGAAAGCTGAAGAGAAACTTGAAGAAAGCGAACAACGCTGGGAGACGACCCTGGCCAGCATCGGAGATGCGGTTATTGCCACCGATATACAAGGCCGGGTCACCTTTATGAACGACGTAGCCCAGGAATTGACCGGCTGGCACTTCGAGGAAATAGCCTCCAGACCGGTGACCGAGATATTCAATATTGTAAACGAACAAAGCCGGAAGAAAGCTGATAATCCGGTTGACAAAGTGTTGCGACAGGGAGTCATTTGCGGTCTGGCCAATCATACCGTCCTGGTCAGGAAGGACGGCACGGAATTTCCTATTGATGACAGCGGTGCTCCGATACGAGATCAGGATGGAAATATTACCGGAGTGGTACTCATCTTTCGCGATGTTACCGAGCGCAAAAAATCGGAGGATGCCCTGGCCAGAGCGAAAGATGAGCTTGAGATAAGAGTAAAAGAGCGGACATCCGATTTAGCTAAAAGCGAAGAGAACTATCGCTTGCTGGTAGAAAACGCAAATGAAGCAGTAATGGTTTTTCAGGACAACAGGGTTAAATATTATAATCCCAAAGCCCAGGAAATATTTGGATATTCTGGAGAGGAATTTGCTTCAAAAGAATTTCCAGAGTTTATCCATCCCGCTGACCGGGAAATGGTGATAGAAAGACATTTCAAAAGACTCAAAGGGGAAAGAGTTCCTAATTCTTATGAATTCAAGATTATCCATAAAGGCGGTAGCTTCAGATGGGTTAGCCTTAACGCAGTTCCCCTGAACTGGGAAGGTAACTCTGCCGCTTTAGGATTGATAACCGATATTACCGAGCGCAAGAAATCAGAAGAAGAGCTTAAAAGAAAAGACCTGGAACTGGAACAGCGGGGCCTGGAAATATTAAGCGAGCGACAGCGCCTTATTGATATGCTGGAAACTTTACCTATTATGGTCTGCCTGATGACCCCGGAGCATCAGGTGGTTTTTGCCAACCGGGCTTTCCGGGAGCAGTTTGGCGAATCCCGGGGTCGGCCTTGCTATGAATATGTCAGCGGAATTCAGGAGCCCTGTAAGGGTTGTGAAGCCTTTACCCCATTAACAACTGGCCAACAGCATCAATGGGAGCACACTTCTGCGGATGGCAATCTGGTATTAGAAGTATACGATTTTCCCTTTAATGATGAGGATGGTTCTCCCCTGGTTCTCGAAATGAATATTGATATCACTGCACGTAAGAAAGCGGAGGCGGCGCGTTTAAAAGCGCAAAAGGAGCTAGCGCAAGCTAACAGACAACTCAAACAATATGCTCATAAGATCACTGAGGTCCAGGAAGAGGAAAGGAAACGGGTTGCCTATGAGTTGCACGACGATACCGCCCAATATCTTTCCATTCTCAAAATGCAGATCGGCGCTCTGGCTGAGTCTGGCGAGATCCAGAACCCCAGGTTAAAAGAGAGGCTCCGACTTTTAGAGAAAGACGCTAACCGAGCTTTCAATGATGTCCGCCGGTACAGCCATGAGCTCAGACCGGTAGTCCTGGAGCATCAGGGATTAGTGGCGGCTTTAGAGCAGATAGCAGATGATTTTAATAAACTGGGTCAATTAACCGTAGAAGTACATATTGAAGGGAAAGAACCGGAATTATCCGAAGCGGTCAAGCTGGGATTTTTTCGCATCGCTCAGGAAGCCCTGAACAATACCCGTAAACACTCAAAAGCCAGCCATGTAAATATCGACATCGGGTTTAACCAGAAGCAGGTCCGCATGATGGTCAACGATAACGGGCAGGGTTTTAATACCCGGGAAGCGCTCAAAAAGAGCGGAGGAAAGGGTAGCCTGGGGCTGATGAGCATGCGGGAAAGAGCTGATATAATTAATGCTGACCTTAAGATTGAATCCGAATCTGGAAGAGGCACCACGGTAAACCTGAAAGCAAAACTTTAATTCCTCATTTTAAGGGAAATCATATCGCCTTCGAGACAGCTATGTCTTCCTGCCGAGGTTTGACTTTCCCAACCTGCTCCGACTATGGGTTATTGAGGAAATAGCTGTTTTATAATTACCCGGGGAACGGCTTGATAATATTTCAGTTAGCCTCTATTTGAAAAGATTCCACAGAAAGTATTGGACGGAGTCCTTAATGGGTGTGTTACAATTAGAGAAATTATTAAGGATATCAGAACATACTCCAGTCCATCAGTTATGAAGATCGATATTTATACGACCTCGAATCTGAGAACTCTAACTAATTAATTTAACGATCTTCAGTCTGGACTACCTCAATTCAATATGAAGATAGATCTACAAGGAAGGTTTTGAGAAGATGAGCGGCGGCTACATGGGGAAGATCTTAAATATAGACCTTACCAACCAAACCTACAGCGTCCTTAAAACCTCTAAATACGAAGAGTATGGTGGAGGGATTGGCATTGGGACGGCCATCTTCTGGGAGTTATGTGCCTCAAAGCTTCCCTTTGATGCCTATGATCCACGCAATGTCGTTACCCTGATGTCTTCCCCTCTTTCCGGGACCCTGGTACCGGGGGCCAGCCGGATGGAAATGAATGGACTGGGACCACAGTCTTATCCTGTTCACTGGTTTACCCGAGGCAATGTGGGGGGCAGGCTATCAGGACAGTTCAAGGCGGCCGGCTGGGACGGGATGGTTATCCAGGGGAAAGCGGATAAACCGATCTGGATTAATATTGTCAATGATAAAG
>DEUU01000345.1 GCA_002362735.1 Dehalococcoidia bacterium UBA3254 | reverse complement strand
GGCTGACCCCGGTCCACCAGTCAGCATTCGAGGCGATATGGGAAATATAGATGTCCGAGGTGTTCACCTCTTTTACCGCGGGGACTGCCGCCCGATATTTCCCTGCCTGGTAGAACTTCGTATAGCCCTGGACCGCAGTAGAGTCGGTATCAAAGATGATGTATCCGATGGCTGTGTGGTTCGTAAATTCATTGGCAACGGCGATCTGTTTCCGGCCGCGGGCAGAAAGGATGACAGCTTTGGTTTCTATGAGCTGTCCTTCGTCACTCATGCCCTTGAGAGTGCCGTTGACCGGTTGATCGCCGGTATTGATGACGGCGATCTCCGTTTGCCATGGAATGCTTGTAGCCACGTGGGGAAAGTAGAGAGGCGAAGCATACGCTGCGCCGGCAACCAGCAGAACCATGGAAAGGAGCACGGACGAAAGCATCAATTTCCTTATTGTCGTTCTCATTTTGCTCCTCCACAATCATAGCATGAGTCGTATTAATAAGTTTCTCACAACGCTCTCATGAATACAAAACCCTGTCTCTTTACAGAAACAGGGTTTCATTAATCTCTACAGGGCACCCCCCTTCAAAGAGGACTCAAATTGGTTGTTAACCTATTGACAATGCCTTATTTGCGCTTTTTATCCTCTCAGCACATGAAAAAGTCAAGGGCATGTTTCATTGACTATCATTCGAAAAATTGGATCTCTGTCAGAATTGGCAGATTATTCGTTTTAGGAAGAAGCCGCCCCCTCTCATCTCTGCCGGCGAATCTGATTCATGGGACATCAATCTATGGACCGCCCTCTCATGATAACGATGGCGGGTTTCAGTGCGATGTATAAGATTGAAATGATTATTTTTCAGGAGAGGGATTGTCAAAGTGAAATGTTATATTGCAAAGCGTAATATCATCTCTATCGCGATCCTGAATATTCTTCGCCCGGATCCTCTTGACATACGCACCTCTTTTCTGTACTCACAGTGAAAACAATAAACAGCATTTCCGTGATTTGTCATTAAGAATGAACGATATAATATTCTATAAAGGATTATTTACATCACGGAATGTGATGATGCCGAGAATGCACTGGAGAATAGAATCCGGAGGGTATCCAGGGAAAATGCGAAGCTGCAAGTAATACGTTACCCTATATCATACCAAAGGAATGTTACACCCATGAACCACAATAATGCAAAACACCTCCTGACGTGGATGAGCCGCTGGATGGCGGTAGCGCTGTCGGCCATTTTCGTTGCCGGTGTGCTCTTCGCATGGTGGACGATGCAGAGAGCCGACCGCCAGATGCGTGACGAGCTGCTGCTACAGGCACGGCTGGTGGAACGCGCGTTGGATGGTAATCGCATAAAGATGCTTGCTGGAGCCGAAACCGACCTTGAAAGGCCTGATTACCAGCGGCTCAAGGAACAGCTTGCCCATGTCCAACAGGTTAATAGCAAGTACCGGTTTCTATATTTCATGGGTCGAAAGAACAACGGCATGGTATTCTTCTATGTGGATTCCGAGCCGGTTACATCGAAAGATTACTCCCCTCCCGGCCAGCTTTATGAGGAAGCGCCTGTAAGTGTGGGACAAGTGTTTGATACCAGGATAGCGTTTGTTGCGGGGCCTGACACCGATCGCTGGGGGAAATGGGTTTCGGCGATGGTCCCAATAACCGACCAGGCAACAGGCCAGTTGATTGGAGTGTTTGGCCTGGACATTGACGCCCAAACCTGGAACAGGGACGTAGCGGTTCATGCGATCCTACCCGTTGGCTTAATGATGGCACTGATTCTCCTGCTGGCCTCGTGGCTGATCGTGACCCGTTCGCGGGCGAAACTCCTTGAAAGCGAGGAGAAATTTCGGATCCTTGCAGACTCGACGCCCACGGCGGTGCTGCTCTATCAGGATGACTGCTTCATTTATACCAACAAGGCAGCCGAGAACATTTCCGGTTATTCCGCCGAGGAACTTTCCGATATTCATGTCTGGGATTTGGTTCATCCCGACTACATGGCGCTCATTCAGGAGCGAGTCCGGAGACGCCAGCAGGGAGAAGAAGCAACAAACCGCTATGAGCTCAAAATCCTCACGAAAGACGGTCAAGAAAAATGGGTTGATTTAGCCGGGACTTCGACGATAGTCGGGAATCGGCCTGCCGGAATCATATCTTTGATTGACATCACCGAGCGCAAGAAGGCCGAAATGGAGCTGCTCCGTGAGAAGCTCTTTACCGAGAAGCTATTGGAAAGCTTGCCGGGGATCTTCTTCCTCTACGATTCGACTTGCCATTTAAAGCGCTGGAACAAAGCCCATGAGACCGCTACCGGGTTTAGCGCCGATGAGCTTCGCGATTGGTACATCCCTGACTGGCACGAAACCCCGGAAGATGCGGCGATGGGTATGGCCCTCGTCAAATCGGTACTCGAGACCGGTGTTGGCGGCGCGTTTGAGACCACGCTCATTAACAAGGAAGGGCGCTTTATACCCTATCTCATCAGTATTACCAGGCTGTTGACGCCTGACGGCCCGGCCATGATGGGAGTCGGGATCGACATCACCGAGCGCAAGCGGGTGGAGGAGGAACTGCGAAGAAGTGAGGAACTCTCTACCCGTCTGATTGCGACCATCCCTGATCTGGTGGTGCGCACGGATATTCATGGAAACATTCAATTTGTTAATGATTTTCTTCTCCGGGTCAGTGGATATGGAAGAATGGAACTCATTGGAAAGAACATACTCTCTTTTATTAGCCCGGAAGACCATGACATTGCCATCCAGAACACGTTGCTGATGATGGAGCAGCGGCTTGGCCCCAAGGAATATCGATTGGTCACGAAGAACGGCGAAAAGCGGTTTTTTGAAGTGAACGGAGATATCCTGAGGACCGAAGATGGAGCTCCGTATGGTATCGTTTATGTCCTCCGTGACATTACCGATCGGATGAGGATGGAAAAAGAACGCCAGGAACTTCAGGAGCGGTTGCACCGCGCTGAGAAGATGGAGGCTTTGGGTACCCTAGCGGGTGGTGTTGCGCATGATCTCAATAATGTACTGGGGGTATTGGTCGGATATTCGGAGCTGCTTACAGATCAATTACCCATAGAGAGCCCTCTGAAGAGGCATGCTGATAACATCCTTAAATCGAGTATCCGAGGAGCAGCGATCATTCAGGATCTACTAACCCTGGCCAGAAGAGGCGTAACCGTCTCTGAAGTGGTCAATCTGAATAGGGTCATTTCCGATTACCTCAAGACGCCTGAATTCGAAAACTTGAAGTTGTACCACCCTCAGATCAAGATTTTGACCAAGCTCGAAGACAGTCTCTTGAACATCAAAGGGTCACCGGTTCATTTAGGCAAGACGATCATGAATCTCGTGTCGAACGCGGCAGAGGCCATATCCGGCCATGGAGAAGTGACGATAAGAACAGAGAACTGTTATCTAGACCATCCCATCCGCGGGTACGACGATGTGCAGGCAGGGGATTATGCGGTCCTGACGGTTTCCGACACAGGTGGTGGTATCTCTGCTGAAGACTTGGGTAAGATTTTTGAGCCCTTCTATACAAAGAAAGTGATGGGGAGGAGCGGTACGGGACTGGGATTGGCCGTGGTTTGGGGGACCGTGAAGGATCATGACGGATACATCCATGTGCAGAGCGATGAGGGCAAAGGAAGTGTTTTTACACTCTATTTCCCAGTGACCCGAGAAGATCTGGCGAAAGTTGAAAAAGCTTTATCTCCTGTTGTCTATATGGGCAAGGGTGAATCCATCCTGGTCGTGGATGATATAAAAGAGCAGCGTGAATTGGCGGTGAGTATGTTGGGGAGGCTTGGATATCAGGTCGAGGTTGTGGCCAGCGGGGAAGAGGCGATTGAATACCTCAAAGATAAAAAAGCTGATCTGATAATCCTGGATATGATCATGGATCCTGGCATTGACGGGATGGAGACCTATCAAAGAATTATCAAAATGAATCCTGAGCAAAAGGCCCTTATCGTTAGTGGCTTTTCAGAAACGGAACAGGTTCGAAAGGCACAGGAACTGGGTGCCGGTGCTTTTGTTCGGAAACCCTATATTCTTGAGAAAATCGGTCTGGCGGTCAGAAAGGAACTTGACGGGAAATAGGCAACGGTAATATCGATCATTACAATGGTTGTACATTCCCATGGTAAGAACCATGGTTTAAGAAAACCCGTTTATCTGAGTTTATTTCTGAAACGATCTCCTGATGACTCAGGAAATATTTTACAGACATTATTACATCAAATACTTTTGCAAAATCGAATGTGCTGGGAAGCCGGGTTTTACCATAGTTGCGGCGATCTGAATTCCCTCAGCGAACTCAAGCACTCGTTTGGGAGAGATTTGCACTTTAATCGGCCAAAAGAAATTGGGTATTCGGAAAATGACAATCAATTTGTCAGGATCGCTATCGTTATCCTTCTGGATTTTCAGTTTCATGCTTTTGGGAGCAACAAATCTTATTCCGCCCATGGAAATGTCCAGGATGGTAATTGATTCGAAGTCGTGTCTCTGCCACCGGGCATCACCTATGTAGGCCGGAAGATCAACTTTCTTCCTATCAAATCGACGGCGGTTCTGCGTGATCCCTTGAAACCCGATATTATTCATAATGACCATGGTTCGCAATATCTGCGCCATTATCATAACTATATGATTACATGTAACTTCCATATTCATCGAATTAATTTAAAAATAGAATTGTAAACCATTCCGACACTTATCATGTGATATGTGTATGCTAACAGTGAGTTTTATAAAATATTTTCAGGTACATAAACGGCTATCTATAACTGTAATTAATTCCGACGATTGTACGCTGATTGTACAAAACCGTACGACCTCGGTTCATGGGTCACTTCCTTTTTACCGGGGATATAGCCCGTTTCGGAATTCAAATCGTTTCTGATCAAAAAACCTTAATTACCGAGCAGGGGTATGATAAAAATTTCTTGGGACAGCCGTGACAATTTTTTCAGATATGACTTATGCTCCTTTGCCCAATTCACCTTTGACATCGTTTTTGCCACGGATACCATACTTTGTTATTTTTCTAAATAAGGTTGATGCATCAACTCCAAGTGCGGCAGCAGTCTTGTTAAAAGATTTATATTTTTTTAGGTTTTCTGTTATTATCAAAGCTTCGTAGGCATCTATCTGATTTTTAAGAGATCCATTTGTAGGTAATACTGAAATCATTTCTTTATTATCTGCAATTACAGGTTTATTTCCCCTATCATCTTCTGGCGACATAATATAGCTTTTAAGTTCTTTGTTGGAAATTATGTCCTTTTCACATAGAATGACAATTCTTTCTATTGTATTTCTAAGTTCTCGAATATTTCCAGGCCAATTATATTCGAGCATTAATGTCAGATTTTCGGGAGATAATTTAAATATTTTATTATACTTGATAGTAGCTTCATTCAAAAAATATTCTGTATAAAAAGGAATATCACTTTTTCGCTCTCTTAAGGGTGGTATCTGTATCGTTATTACATTGAGTCTGTAGAAAAGATCTTGTCGAAAACTCCCTTCTTTAATTTTTCTTTCTAAGTCAACATTGGTAGCGGCTATTACCCTTGCTTTTATAGAAATTGGTTTAATTCCGCCAATACGATAAATAAATTTTTCTTGTAGAACGTCAAGAAGCTTAACCTGAAGATTGATGGGCATGTCTCCAATCTCATCGAGGAAAATAGTGCCGTCATAAGCTAATTCAAAAAATCCTATTTTCCCTTTTTTGCTTGCATTAGTGAAAGCGCCAGCTTCATAGCCAAAAAGCTCAGTTTCTAGCAGGTTATCCGGGATTGCCCCGCAATTGATTTTAACAAAATTTGGATTATCTGTTCCTTTTGATTCATTATGAATATAGCGTGCAATATAGTCCTTGCCCACACCAGTTTCACCAAGAAGAAGAACGGGGGTGTCAACTAATGCAATTTTCTCCGCTTTTTTAAATATATTCGTCATTACAGAACTGGCTGCGCCCACGTGCCTTTTATTTGTCTCTTTAAAAATGGGAGCCACTCGAATGAGCTTCTTTTCTCGGGTTCTCAATTTCAGTATATTTGTATATTTAAGTTCATCTCCTATTGACACGAGGTCAGATAGGGCCCGGAGAGTGATAACAGATTTGCTCAATTTACCATTTACAAATATTGGACTTCCCGTGGCGAGGCATCGTTTTCCCTTATAATACTTTATGATCACACATACATGTTCACCTGTTTTTGTGATGATATCCGAGCAGGAATTGGTTTGTAAATTCCTCTCCATCATATCGTATCCCGTGAATCCCAATATTTCTTCGCTTTTGATCCCCGATAATTCCTCGAAAGCTGGATTGACATAAACCGTTTGACCTTTCTCATTTGTAATGCAGATTCCTTCGTAGAAGTTATCAAATATAACTTTTGAAATTTGTAACTCCTTATCAAGGTTGTTAATATCTTCCAGTGATTTATTATCATTACAAAGATACATACGATGTTACCTTCAATTCAGTTAATTTTTCTCCGATGAGAGGGATATGCCCAATGACAATTGTTTATTCATCTGTATCCATGTGACGATGTCAATGCGATCAATAACATTTCTAATACATCACTGATGAGAAGCCTCATATACGATGTGAAAGCGTAATAGCTGGTACTTTTCTCCCCCAAGCGGATTCTCATGTGTCGGAGGGAAATGCAAAATGGGCGTAAAAATCATTTGAATTCCGACATAAAACGGTCATTGTCTTTGTTGATCAATAGTTTCGGGATGGCAAGGCTACCACTATAAATGTAACTCATGTATCATAGCCTAGCTCCCATCATTACTTAACAAATTAGCAGAGTCACGTATGTTTGTCAACACCCATAGGCTATGCGAAGTATCTGCATTCCGAAGACAGCAAGGAGCTTACTACTATCACAAAAACTGGTTATATCGAGATATATTTCAAACTCAACTTTCGCAAGCGCGAAAAACTTGCAATATATTGTAATAATTAATAATATATCATTATAAAGTGTGATGTATGGGTTTGTGCTGATGTTTCTGGAACAGGCATTGGTCACCTCCACGGAAACGACCAGAAAAGTGCCCTGATCTCTGAAAGACCGGTTTCTAAGGGAACTGCCGCCAATTTATGGGGTACGGTGGCTAATTGCATGCCAAAATATCAAAGAATATTTTTAAATAAAAGATAGATAGAGCATATTAAACGTGTGCGAAAGTTGAGTTAGATAACTCTTCAGGAACGATTCAACTGTTCCCGCTCGTCATAACTGATAGGTTAAAGAGTCTCGAACATAAGGTAACTGTCTTGTGATAGATTATTGCATATCTGCACTTTTATATATTGCATACTTGCAATAATAATTAAAATATTTCAGAAAAATAGCGTTGAAAGATGGCTCACATGATATAAATAACTGATTATTTTATAGATATTTTAATGTTGTTTGTGTGGCACGTAAAGTGCAAAATATAAAATAGTGGAAAACACGAATTTCCAAGGTTTTTTACACTACTGTTCTTTGAAAACTGAAGAAAGATTAGGGTGACGGGTTCTCTTGGATGGGATATCGGTTACGATGCAAAGGGCTTCCTGAGGGTCAACTCCTCGTAGATCCTTTCAATCTGCATGAGAATTTTCTCATGAGATTTTCTGAAGAAGGTCCGCATCGGTCAGATATACGATATTCTTGGGCTGAAGTGTCGTATCCACTGCCCCGTCGGGTTTACACAAAACCCATCTCCGACCGGGCGTGGAGCAAGAATGCATCGATCAGCTTCATCCATCCGTACCGATGCGATTACAGAGCTTGACTCTCGATGTTCAATCCAAAATCTGTTCGCGTCGGGAGGCCTTCAATTTTCAGAAGCAATCCCGATAGATGTTCACATGTGGCATCTTCACGGTCTAGTCATCCGAGTGGTTGCACCGATGTTTCAGAATGTGGACGCACACCATCAATCGAATAGATTTGCCGTGAAGGACTCAAGGACTGTAGTAAACCTACAAGACTTCATGGAGATCATCCCATCTGACCAGGAGGGCACTTAAGAGAAGTTTATGTTCAAGATCGAGGATATTAGTGAAGTCTCTCGTGAATATTTATTATATATAAACAGTACATTGGATTTCCGAAACATAATCAAATTTTGTCAGTGATTTCTTTAGTTTTCAAAGAACTGACTCAGCGCTTATATAGCTGGCAGACCACATTGGTCCGGATAGACCAAAAAGTTAATGCTAAGAAATATCCGTCTTTTTAGCTTTTAAAGAAGAGTGTTTATTATGATAATGGGATTAAGTCACATCGGACTTACTGTCGTCGACATGGAAGAGACCCTGCGATTTTATGGTGATGTTTTCGGCTGTAAAATATTGAGTGATGCTGAGAGAAAAGGGGATCAGATCGATAAAATCACGGGTATTCCAGGATTTCACAGCCGAACCGTCTATATGGCGTTCTATCCACCTTGTCATATTGAAGCTTTTGCCTTTTTTCATCCCCCGACACTACCCCCGGAAAATGCTTCCAAGCCGCAGGCGGGAATTTCATATTTGGTTCTCCAAGGAAGCGGAACAGACTCACCCGGGGCGGAAAGAAAAAAGAACTGGATGAGTCTTCTGCCGGAAGCGCCTTCCGGTGCCTTTCAGGCGGATCTTGATCCGAACGGGCAGACCATCAGAGTGGTTACCGACAAGATAAAGACCTCGAGATCAGATGTTCATCAGAGCCGGCTGCTTTATCCGGTTTTGTTGGTAAAAAGCATGGAAGACTCACTGAAATATTACCGTAATATCCTGGGGCTAAAGGTGAAGAGCGAGGGTCAGGAGACCTATTCACACGGGCCTTCAAAAAAAGAAGTGCGATGGGTCATCCTCGAAGGGATTTTAGGACGAGAATGCCTTAAACTCATAAGTCTTCCGAATGATCCCGTTCTCCCTGCCGGTACCTGGAAGATGCAAAAGATCGGTTTTACCCATGTCGCTTTTGCGGTTCAGGGCATGGAGGATTACTATCAGAAAATGGTCCATCGAAATGTCAATTTTAAATCTGCTCCTGTCTCTGTTATCGCCGGACCCCACGAGGGGGGGAAGGCAGTTTATTTGACCACGCCGGAGGGTGTCACCATGGAATTCATCGACAGCCCGCGAACAAAGAACGAAATGAAAACATGAAATTCTAAAGGAGGAGCCTGATGGTTAAAAAAATTGATCACATCGGCATTGTAGTCAAAGACATGGAAAAGAGCCTCCGCCCTTACCAGAAATTGTTGGGGTTGAAATTAAAGGAAACCGAGGAGCTTGAGGTACAGGGCGATATGTATCGAGTCGCCTTTTTGCCGATCGGGGAGGTCAATTTAGAACTGGTATACACTACGGCGAAAACAGGAATGGCAGCCGAATTTAGGCGTGATCACGGCGAGGGAATTCATCACATCGCCTTTGAAGTTGAAGATTTGGAAAAGACCTTTGATGAGCTTCGTTCCCGAGGGACCAAATTCGTCTGGGATAAAATCGTTCCCGGTTCCCGAGGATCAAAGATAGCCTATGTAGAGCCCGAAGAGTTCAATGGGGTTTACATCGAACTGATACAGAAGCACTAAAGGGGAAAATATTGTATGGCAAACATAAATTTTCGGGATCATTTGGACAGGATGAAAGGAGGTGGGAAGAAAATCATTTTTTCAGGCGATATCGATTTTAGTGTCCTGAAATGGCCATTGAAAGGTCTACGATTACTAAACTAAGGAGGGATGAAGATGAAAAAGGGGAATATTTTGTTAAGCGGAATCGTGATCGTTGTGATGTTGTTTTTTGGAGCTCTGCAAGTTTTTGCGGATGAGACCTTTAACCTGAAAGGCGGCACGGCCGGCAACATTTCGCACCCCCGGGCTCAGGCGGGTCAGCATTTTATCAACCTTCTTGAGGCCAAGTCGGGAGGCACGATAAAAGGGAAATGGTACCCCGACGGCCAATTGGGAGGGGAAGAAGCGCTCTTAGCCCAGCTCAATAACAATACGATCCAATTTATGACCATCAGCTGCGCTCTTGCCGGCAACCTGAATCCCAAAGTCATGACCATGTATACCCCTTATCTGATCCAGAGTTGGGACGTCCTTTTCAACAAGTGGGTTGGGAGTGAAGGGGCGGACCTTATCCTGAATAGTCTCATGAGCCAGGGAATCAGGGGGTTGGGATGGGTTCCTTACGGATTTAACGTCCTGGCATATCGGGATCCCCCCATTAAGTCGCTGGAAGATATGAAAGGAAGAAAGATTCGTTCCGCCGCCTCCTATACGATCAAAGGAACGATTGAAGCTTTGGGCGCTAACGCCCCCCCGCTCCCCTGGACCGATGTATTTATGGCCATCCAGCAGAAAACCGTTGATGGATGCACGGCCCCCTCAGGGACCATAGTAGAATCGCGCCTCTATGAAGTGATTAACAACATCACAGAGTCCCAACACCTTTTCGGGACCCACGTGCTCTGGTTCCGGGATGAGACCTTTAAAAAAATGTCGTCGCAGCAGCAGAAATGGGTCGTCGAGGCCGCCCGGGAGGCTTGTGATAAGGAGCAAAAAGAGATGAAGGGCTATGATGAAAAAGCCACCGAGTTCTTAAAAACCAAGGGTGTGAAGGTTTGGAAAATCAGCGATAAGGAACAAGCCCGTTGGGTAGCCGCGACTAGAAAGGTGTTTATTGAACACGAGAAGAAGATCGATGAAAAAAGCCATGATGGCCGCCAATTCATGCAAGCGCTCTTCAAAGGCCTCGGGCGCGACTATGACAAAGAAATTTTAGGAAATTAAAGGGCTCGACTCATCCCCTCTGATGGATGGACTTAAAGGTCCATCAGAGGGGATAATTCAGGGCGCGCTTCCCATGAAGAAGGGCGCGTCCAACAGCATTGAAATCCTGCGGAAGACAATGAGGAGACGGGATGAAGGCTCTATCAAGAGTAATCGATCGGTTTGAGAATATATTTATCTCGGTGTGTATTTTTTCCAGTATCACTATTTCCGTGATAGGCGTTTTTTTTAGGTATGTCGTGGGATCTTCTTTGGGCTTTGTGGAAGAATCAGCCGGATTTCTTTTGTTGATGATCATCTCGATCGGCGTGGGGGCAGCTGTCCACCAAGGCAAACACTTGCGGGTGGACATACTGATTCATTTGATTCCCAAGAGCAAAAAAACCATGGATATCATCGCGGATGTCTTTGCCTTGGGGATCATGACCCTTCTGTGTTATCTGGCATTCACTTTTTGCGTCGATCTCCAGGTGCGGGGTCAAACAAGCACATCCCTGACTTGGTTGCCCCTTGCGGTTCCCGTTTTTTTCATGCCCTTGGGCTACCTGACCGCCGTTTTCAGGCTGATTGAAAATCTGCGGGTCCTTTTTAAAAATGAAGGCGCCGCAAAAATCGAAAATTTCCTCCAGAAAAGTGGGAAAGAGGCTTAGAAAGTTATCCTGAACCATCCAGCGGAGCGGAGAAGGGCGGCGCCGGGTCAGTGAAAGTTTTTCTCATCAGACGATCGTCCACCGACTAAACAGGAAAGAGGAGTTGTGCATGGAAGGATTATTCGCTATCGCCCTTATGGTTGCCTTGATCATGTCAAGCATTCCGGTGGCTTTTGCCATGATCGCCACTGCCTTAATTACCTACTTTTTTATCGCCGATGTTCCGCTCGGGGTCTCCGTGCAAAACATGTTTTTCAACATGCAGGGCTACTCGTATTCAGCGGTCCCTTATTTCATTTTTGCCGGAAACGTTATGGCCCAGGGGAAATTGGCCCCCAAAATTCTGGAAATGGCGGAGGCGTTCGTCGGTTTTGTCCCCTCCGGGCTGGCCATCGCCATGGTCGTCGCCTGTGCCCTGTTCGGCACGTTGACCGGATCCGACCTGGCGACTCTGGCCGCGATCGGCGGGATTATGTTCCCGGCCCTGGTTGCCCGCGGATGGTCTCCGGCTTTTGTCGGGGGGATATTAGGGCCCAGCGCCCTCCTGGGTATGCTGATTCCTCCCACCATCCCGGGCCTCATTTACGCCCTGGTGGCGGAAGTCTCGGTGATGAAGGTGTTTTTGGCGGGGGTGGTACCGGGTGTGATGGTCATGGGCCTCTTCTCCATTTATATCTATTACATGGGCAGAAAGTTCTTCCCCGACGAGAAATGGCGAAAGCCAGATTTTCGTAGGATGGGCCGCTCTCTCCAAAAGGGAGTGTGGGCCCTAGGCATGCCCGCCATCATCTTCGGCGGAGTTTATGGGGGGATCTTTACCGTAACGGAAGCGGCGGCCGTAGCGGCCGGCTATGCTTTATTTGTCGAGCTTGTTATCCATCGGGGACTGCAATTAAAGGATCTTCCAAAAATTGCCCTCGACACCGGCATCATGACCGCCGTGGTCCTCTTCCTCGTTTCGGGAGCCATGGTCCTGGCGCACTTTTTGACCATTGAACAGATCCCCCAAAACTGGGCCGCGCAGATATTCGAGCTGGTCAAAGACAAATGGGTCTTCATGATTTTGATCAACGGGTTCCTCTTCGTAACCGGTTGCTTGGTCGATGCCCTTTCGGCCATCGTGATCCTGGTCCCTCTTTTCAAGCAACTCTATGTCAAATTCGGCGTCGATGAGATCTATTTCGCCAACATATTTCTTTTTAATTTGTATATGGGCTATTTGACGCCGCCGGTGGGCATCAACATCTTCGTTGTCTCCGGCATGTTCGGCATTCCTTTCGCCAGTTGCTGCAAAGCATATATCCCTTACTTTTTTATGATGCTGCTGGTTTTGGTTTTATTGGTCATCTTCCCCCCCCTATCCACGTGGCTGGCAAGTTCGTTTTCCGGGTAAATATGGATCATCGCACTGGGGAAGGAAAGACCGCAAAGGACGGAAAAAGAAAGCGGAGAGAAAATTTGGAGACTGGAGAAATCAGCTTTCATGCCCAGAAGAGATTTGAATCGATTTGATCCATGTAAGAATGGACAGGAGGGAGAGAATGATTCACTTGAAATTGAGCCTACAGCAGAAGCGATTCCCGCCTTTGGCTCGATAGGGGGGCAGGTCTGAATTCTTTTGAGGAACAATTTTACTAAGGAGGCTATGATGAATGTACTGGTAACCGGGGGTTGTGGTTTTATCGGATTGAAGTTTGCCAAGAAATTACTGGATAAAAAACATTCCGTTTATCTAATGGATGTTAATGAAGGCCTTTTAAGAGAACACTCAGAATTAGGTCGCGCCACTTTCGTCCCCGGAACGGTCACCTGCCAGGCCCATTTGGTTAATGCCTTAAAGGAGTATAAAATTCAATGGCTAATCCATTTGGCTTCGCGTCTTTCCGCCCCATCGGAAGAAGATCCCTGGTCGACCTTTGAGGTGAATGTCCGTGGAGTTTATCATGCACTGGAAGCGGCGAGAATCTGCGGCGTTGAAAGGTTTATTTACACATCCTCTTTGGCCAGTTATGGCCTTCATCTCCCTCCTGTTGTTGATGATGAAACCATCCAAAGACCGATTGGGATGTATGGGGTGACAAAGGTGTTTGGCGAACAATTGGGGAGATTTTACCGTCGCCGCTTCGGCATAGATTTCCGTTGTATCCGTTTTGCTCAAATTATCGGACCCGGGGTGAAGACGCCCGGTGTTGCGCAATGTATGCCCATGGTTATTGAGGCCGCTGCCAAGGGGGAACCCTTCGAGATGTGGATTGAGGAAGAATCAACAATGCCGTTGCTCTATTACAAAGATGGCATTGAGGCTTTGAGCTGCTTAACTCACGCTCCGAAGGAAAACATTTTAACGATCGGCTATAATTTAGCAGGGATCAAGACCTCAGCCGCTGCCTTGGTTCGCTCGATTCGGGCTATTGTCCCCAACGCCAAGATCACTTTTGCCCCAGATCCGGCCAAGGTTGAAATTGTCAAAACGATACCCGTCAATATTGATGATACTCGTCTTCGGGAAGAAACTGATTACAAGCCGGCCTATGATTTAGACTCAGCGGTCAAGGATTTTATCCAGGAAGTCCGTTTGGGGGCAACGAGCAAGTGATCAGATACATTATTGAACAGAAAGTCAAAGGAGATGTCTTCCCTGAACCCTTTGGCCGGACCATCAAGCACTTGGCATCCCCCCAGACTTTAGGGAGCACAAAAATCTGGTTAGGAATTGATGAAATTCA
>DEUU01000015.1:1469-3681 GCA_002362735.1 Dehalococcoidia bacterium UBA3254 | reverse complement strand
GTCCGGGCCAACCTGGGTTTTCCACCCCACGGCTATATGGGAGGAGCGGGAGGTGCACCCTTTGATATGATTTCTGATTTCTACCGGGGGATGCGGGGAGCAATGCTCGATATGTACCGGCACCCGGACGAATTACTGGCGGCCTGCGATAAGTTACTGGAATGGCGGATATCCAAAGCCCAGCCAGCCGACCCCAAGCAGAGAGGCAACCCCAAGCGGGTATTCCTCGCTTTACACCGGGGAGCAGAAGGCTTTATGTCCAAGAAGCAGTTCGAGAAGTTCTATTGGCCGGGCTTGAAGAAAGCGATGTTGAAATCGATCGAACTGGGTTTTGTACCAATGCCTTTCTGTGAAGGGGCTTACGGCGACCGTTTGGAGTATTTCCTGGAACTGCCCAAAGGCAAAGTAGTCGCCCACTTCGACCTGACAGATATGTTCAAAGCCAAGGAAGTCCTGAAAGACCATGTCTGCATCATGGGCAATGTACCTTCCAGCATCCTCCAGGTAGGTTCGCCGCAGGATGTAGACGCCTACTGTAAGAAACTGATCAAAGTTTGCGGCAAGGGCGGCGGCTTTATCCTGACCAACGGCAGCTCCATCGACGAAGCGAAATCAGAAAATATCAAGGCGATGGTGGAATCAGTAAGGAAATACAGTCCATAGAAAAACATAATACCGGGGCACAATTTGGAAACTGTCTCAGAATGACATTCCAGGAATTCCGGGATAAATTCTTTAATTGTGCTCCGGTTATTGGATAACAATATGGTAAAGAAAATCAATCTGCCGCTGACCGACAATATGATACGAGAATTACGTACCGGGGACAACGTCCTGCTGAGCGGGGTAATGTACGTGGCGAGGGATGCAGCGCATAAAATAATCGTGGAAGCGCTGGAGCGGGGCGAAGTGCCGCCTTTCGGCATCAGGGGACAGACGATATACTACATGGGCCCGACACCGGCCAAGCCAGGGCAGGTGATCGGTTCCGCCGGGCCGACGACGAGCGGACGAATGGACCGGTATGCGCCGCGATTAATGGCGGCCGGGTTAAAGGGGATGGGGGGGAAGGGGAAGCGCTCCGCTGAGGTCAAGGAAGCAATCAGGAAATACGGAGCGGTATACCTGGCGGCGATCGGGGGGACGGGGGCCCTGATAGCGAAAACGATCAAGAAAGCCGAGGTGGTGGCATATCCGGAGCTAGGAGCAGAGGCGGCCTTGAGAATCGAAGTAGAAGACTTCCCGGCAACCGTGATCAACGATATCTATGGGGGGGACCTGTACGTGGAGGGGAGGGAGAAGTATAAAAAGACCTGATTTTAGACTAAAGTCTATAGATTTTTGAGATAAGAATTAAGAATAGAAAACCGTACTGGCGAGACGCCATAACCCCAACTAAAAGCCCCGACCTACAAAGCATATATCCCGGTCCCCCCAGCAGAATCTGGATATCTCACCTTGGTCGAGGAACATTTCTCAGAAGCCAATTATGTTGCTAAGCACCTCTGCCGGGGAGACTTGATACCAGCCAAATATATCCTAGATACGACCATGAAATTCGAAGACCTGCGTAACAATCGACTTGTTCCGGGAAGTTGCGGAAGAAGTAGGGAAAGCCTTGGGTTATCATTATCCGGTAGACCTTTACGAACGATCGGTACGATATTTGAAAATGGTTAAAAACTCTTAATACAAACAGACAATCAATCAAGATATAGACACAGGCGATATGGTTGTATTTCCATGAATCAGATTTCCACTGGATTCTGGCCTGCGCCAGAATGACAGTATTTTATTTTGGCTCTTTCTGACATTCCATCATCATCAATAAACTGATTCTTCGTACATTCCTGAATTACTGGTCGACACCGAATAATTAGGTTTATATCAGGTTAAAGCTGGATTCTTCCGACATCGTTTCGGCAACTCCGCGAGAATGACATCAGGACCACGAAAAGAAACTCTGTCATTCCGGCGAAGGCCCAAAATCGTGTTGGTGGAATCCATAATCGATAATTTCAACATATAAATCTTTCCATTCAGGGTTGAATTCTTCAATAAGCCGGAGTTTCCATTTTCTTTGCCAAAACTTCAGCTGTTTTTCACGTTGAATCGCGGACTCGACATTTTCGGTCTGTTCGTAATAAACAAGCATATTCACGTTATACCTGTTGGTAAAACCACTGCCTACTTTATTCTTATGTTGCAGTAC
>DEUU01000015.1:0-1105 GCA_002362735.1 Dehalococcoidia bacterium UBA3254 | reverse complement strand
GATTCTTCCGACATCGTGTCGGCGCTTGCGCCAGAATGACATTGTTACTTAACAGCTCTTGCTGACTAATGATACTTGAACATCTCCCCGTATTACAGTACCTTTTCGTAGCAGTAAAAAGGTCCTTTGCGGAAAATAATCAGGCTGCGGCGCTGATATTGCATGGAATCATACAACCTGAGTGCATCAGGGTTGTGTTCAAATGCATCGAGACGGATCGAAGTATACTGATGCCGCCGGGCGAACTCCTCAGCGAACAAAACCAGCATCCGAGCCAGTCCCTGGCCTTGAAAAGCCGGTTTGATGCAAAGGCGGTGCATGACGAGCGGCCGGACTCGATCTTGCCAGTCTACCGTCTGATATTCTGATGACTGATCTTTATTCAAGACGATGATACCGGCGAGAATGTCTTCTAACCACAGTCCGTACAAACTTCCGGCGGCAATATCAGTGGAAATTATCTCCCGGCCTGGATATATTTCATCCCACTGGTGGATGCCGCGTGCTTCCATGTCCTGCACAGCGTCGCGGATTATTTCCATGACCGAAGCAAGGCCTCTGGCATGGAGCTGATTTATTTCGATTCTGGGCATAGGCAGTTTAGGGCACTCAGCAGAAGGTTATTGACAACTTTACGATGCTAATCATTTTCAGGATAATACAGAACGATCATTCTTTCTCTGTTTACCCCTGGCGTTCAATTCATGAATCCCATGGACAGCATTATTTCTCATGATACTCATGGGCATATCCAGAGCCTTCAGGGTATCACGCGGGATAGAATTATACAGGTATTTATATACTTCGATAGGAATAGGCCGAGCCTGGAGAAACATAGAACGGCCGGCATCAGTGAGGACAACATGCAAACTTCTTTTATCCTCCGGGTTGCGCTGGATACGAACCAGGTCTTCTTTATTCATGCGGCGAACCAGGGTAGTAATATTATTACGTTCAGTATAGGTCACCCGGGCAATCTCGGAAGGCGTCATAACGCCGCCGTTAGCATCAAGAACAGTTAACACGGCTAATTTTACGATAGAAAGACGCAGCCTCTTGTATAAAAGGGTATCAAAATATTTGGAGACGGCACGGGAAGTGTGAA
>DEUU01000463.1:668-3279 GCA_002362735.1 Dehalococcoidia bacterium UBA3254 | reverse complement strand
GGCCTTCCGTTCGTATTTGGAGAAATGGACAAAAATGCACTTGAAGAGGCAATACAGATCAAGGAACGAATCGGCGGAAAGGTTACCGTAGTATCCATAGGAACCCCGAAACTAAAAGAAACAATCAAAGAAGCCCTGGCAGCCGGAGCCGACCAGGCTTTCGTCTTTCTAGATCCCGGCTACGAATCGATCGATGCGGCATTAAAAGCCAGTATATTAGCAAAGGCAATCCAGAAAATAGGACCAGTCGATCTAGTACTTCTAGGTGAAGGATCGGCGGACAATTATTCCGGCCAGACAGGGCCAAGATTAGCCCAAGTCCTAGCGCTGCCTTTCGTTAGCTATGTAAAAAAATTGGAATTCATGGAAAACGGTATCAAGTGTACTAGAGACGAAGAACAATATTATGAGATAGTGAATTCCGCGCTGCCTGCGGTTTTAACGGTTACCAGCGGCATCAACCAACCCCGCATTCCTTCACTTGCCCAAATCCTCCGTGCATCAAAAAAACCAGTCACGGAATGGAAACTGGCTGATATCGGAATATCCAGTGATCTTGTTGGGCAAAAACAGGTGGTTGTTTCCAGCAACCTGGCTCCGGTCGAACAAAGAAAGGCGATTATTTTCGAAGGTGCCTCGGAGGAGAATATCAACAAACTTCTGAATGCAATGGTAAAGGAAGGAGTGTTGGGAGGTTAACGATGTCTGAGATATTAGTCTTTAGTGAGAATAATGAAACGGCTTGTGAATTGGTATCCGAAGCTAAAAAAATCAAAGAAGGGCTCAAAGCACAACTGGCGACCTTAGTCCTCAATAAAGAGAACGAAAGTGGAATCGACCGTTTTTTCAGATGCGGCACAGATAAGGTTCATACCGTGGTATCGAACGTTCTCTCACAAGTCCAGGCAGATACTCATGCCGATGCCATTATCCAGGTGATGAATAAGTATCAAATCTCTATACTGTTACTAGCCTCGACCAAACTGGGAAAACAGATTGCCCCGATAATTGCTCAGAAAACCGGCGCAGGATGTGTTACCGATGCTATCGGTTTGAAGCTGGTTAATGGAGAATTGGCTTCCGAAAGATATGCACTAGGTGGCAATACAGTTGCCACTTTACTCATCAAAACTCCGATACAGGTCATTTCAGTAATGCCGAAAACATTCCCCATCGTAGAGGGAAATGTAATGCGCGGTGAAATCACAACCGATAGCCTGCAGATCGAACTCTCCAAACTAAAAGTGCTGGAAAAGCAACCAAAAACCGGTGAATCGGCACCGATCGAAGAAGCAAACACTTTAGTTTGTATTGGACGCGGGTTGGTGGATAAGAAGGATATTACGATAATTGAGAATCTGGCGGTTGCCTTGAAAGGTGAAATCGGGGCAACCCGGCCTTTGACTCACGACTGGCATTGGTTTCATGAGAGCAGGGAGGTAGGCTTATCGGGAAAGAAATGTAAGCCGCGTTTATGTTTATCGGTCGGAATATCAGGCCAGATCCAACATACAGTAGGAATCCGGGGAGCCAAAATAATTATGGCGATAAACAAGGATAAGAATGCCCCAATATTTAAAATGGCGGATTACGGGATAATTGCTGATCTTTATGAGGTAGTCCCGCGTTTAACTCAACTGATCCAACAAAAACACTGATATGAAAATTCAAACAGCGTATCCTCAACAGTACGTAAAATTGTACTAGATTGGTTGATAAGAAAAAAGGGAATCTAGAAGAACCGGATTCCCTTTTTTGGTTTTTAATTATCATTTTTCTAGAATATAATCTATATTTCTTAATAGAATGAGGAAGTTGGTACAGTTCTTTTGAAATAAAATTGACTTAATATCCGTTCTGGATTGTTGTTTTGCATGAGGTCATCCGTTGCAGTTCATTTTTACGAACAGATAGTGTCTTCCCGGTAAACGAATACAATGTTATCGCCGGCTTCCGTAACTCCTCCAGTCTTCGGGTATAAACCGACTGCTGCTTTGTTGCTCTTGTTGTTCGGAAAGAACATTTCGATGCAGTTGTACTTGGTAGAAAAGTGTTTCAGCCGTGAAATCAGGAGGACAGCTATACCTTGTCTCTTAAATATCTCGAATACTTCAATCGAATACAGGAGAATCTTGGGATGAAGAATACCAGGACACTCCAATACATATGCCCAATTCAAGCACGATAAAAGTTAATTTCGAAGAAAGTCCATCGGTATTTCGAAGTTTCGTTCTTGTTATTTAAGACTTCTTTTGGCGAATATGACTGGATACAAATATCGACGTAATTGTGCCGCACAGAATACCAATAATCGCCACTTTCATCGTTGTAGACAGGCTATGCGCAAACTGGTCTCTAAACATCGCAACCATTTGTGCTTTTAGTGTATCCGGTACTGTCGTCGGAATATTTATCCCGCCAACTCCGATACCTCCGGATTGGAGCCCGTTTACGATCTGATCACGTATAACCTGGGGTAATGTTGGTATTGCTGCCAGAGCTTGGGAGACATTATTTACCAATTGACTTTGTAAAACAGCCCCCAGTACAGAAAGCCCTAAAACTGACCCTATTTGACGGGTGGTTGATAAAATGCCTGCTCCCATTCCAG
>DEUU01000463.1:0-428 GCA_002362735.1 Dehalococcoidia bacterium UBA3254 | reverse complement strand
AAATGCCTGCTCCCATTCCAGATTGATGGACCGGCGTACTGGCCATCACAACCGTCGTTGTTGGTGCCATCACAAGGCCCATGCCAATACCACTCATGGCCAATGGCAATACCAAGCTAGGCCAATCGGTAACTCCAGATAGGTCAGACATGAGAAAAATACCAATTGCCGTGATTAATGTTCCCGCTAACAAAATCCAGCGGCCGCCAATTTTGTCGGTGAATCTACCAGCAAATGGTGCCACTATGATAATTGCGAGCGGTAGTGGAAGTAACGTCAACCCTGCTTTGAGAGCATTGAACCCTAAGACGATCTGTAAGAACAAGACTAAGAGAAAAATAACCCCTATCAGTCCGAATGATTGCATCATTCCGATGAAATTCCCGGCAGAAAAAGTTCTATCGCGGCAAAGGCGCAATTGAGCTAAG
>DEUU01000417.1:6002-27853 GCA_002362735.1 Dehalococcoidia bacterium UBA3254 | reverse complement strand
CAGGTAAAGCCCTCCCGCAATGCCGCCTAGGAACATCGCCACCGCGATCAAGGATCCCATGCCCTCTGACCATTCCCTTGCAGGGGTTTCTTTTACTCCAAATTCCCAGGGTTGAATTTGCATTCTTTATCCTCCGTATTGATTATTATTTAATCATGGTAGTAAATAGATGGTTGGGTATCAAACTCTGGATGAAGCGGTTTGGCTTTCTTTTCGTAAATTATGCGGGAAACTTCGCTGTTAGGATCATCCAGATCTCCAAATGTCCTGACCTTGGCCGGGCAGGTGATGACGCAGGCTGGAGTTGCCTCGCGATCGATTCCGGGTTTCAGTCCCTTCTTGATTCCCTCATCCAGCCTTTTTACACAGAACGTACATTTTAAGGGTGTTCCTGCCTGGTAAGGATACAGCTGCTTGCCTAATATCTCATATGGAGTTAAACCCTGTCCGGGGAAATATTCTAATTTTGGATTTTCGTAGGGAGTACGCATCTGATATGGACAAGCCACTATACAGTAGTGACATCCTACGCATTTTCCGTCATCTACCAGTACCAGGCCATCCTCACGCTGAGTAGTCGCTCCGGTAGGGCAAGCCTTGACACAGGCCGGTTCCTGGCAGTGGTTACACTGTACCGGTAAAATGGTCTTCTGGACGGTCGGAAATTCACCCTTTTCGCTAACAATCACACGATTAAAATAAATTCCCCGCGGCACAAAATGTTCCTGGCGGCAGGCTATCATGCAAGAGTAGCATCCAATACAGCGGTGCAGATCAATTACTATTCCCCATCTAGCCATTTTTTCCCTCCTTGGCGGGATATATTTTCACTTTCAAACAGGAATCTGCACTTAAACTTACCGGATCGACATGGTCTTTATCTATTTCCAGCAAGTCATTAAAATGCACCCCTTTGCCCCTCCCTATAGTCAGATATTTTGACCAGTGACCGTTTATACCCGCCACCGCTAACATTTGGGGATGGATGCCTTTGATTAGAGCAACCGGCCCTTTGATTTTCCTTCCAGCAGGGGTTTCTACCCAGATCACCTGCCCATTCTTAATACCTTTTTTCCTGCCTGTTTCCTCGTTGATATTGATGTAATAACTGTATGGATTCATGTCCGAAATAGCATCAATCTCGGGATGCATTTGAGTACTGCTGCCGGTATGAAGAGTATCCCGGTAAATCATGGTATACAGGTCATACTGCGGATCAGTGACTTCGTGGGCTTTAATGGCAAAGTACGAGGGCAGTGGCGTGAACTGCTCCCACTGCATATGCATTCCTCTTGGCTCGCAGATGGCTTTGGCTTTTTCTCCCATAGTTAAGACAAATTCCCAGTAAAGCGGTACTCTGGCAGGAATATCGTAACGCCAGAAAGCTTCTTCCGCCTTTTTAGGCCAGGTGATTCCGCCGTTTTCCTTGAACCATTCCAGACCGTGGTTTTCGCCGAAGAAGTTCTTGAAAACATTGTCGCTGACTTCTGCATAATTGTATTTCTTCTTGAGATCAAGTTCGCTTTTGCCTTCCAGACCCCAGAACTTATTGTAAGCATCGACATATCTGGCATAGAAATCCGGCCCGACTCTCCAGGCAATGTCCAGCAGGACATCAGGCATAGCTCTTCTTTCTCCAATGGGTTTGCATACCGGCTGCCGGAAGAAGAACGACCAATCGTTCATACCGACTGGACCATTGAACCCAACCTGCAAGTTTTGATCAGCGCATAAAGATTCCAGATAACTGCAATCCGGAAGAACAATGTCACAAAATTCGGTAATTTCGGTGAGATAAAGGTCAAAAGTAAAGAAAAAGGGAATTCTCTTGAGAGTATCTTCCATGTTACTGAGGTTGCCGCCGGACATGATCATATTGTTGCCCCAGTTCATCCACGCTTTAGCCTCTTTATAGTTGGGCCCTATCTTTTCATGCACCTCATCGCGGTCTGATGAGAAGTAGAAGGGAGAATCGTTCACCCAGCTCCAGATCTTTTTGATTCCCAGCGAAACCTCAGGAGTCGTGGGCATATCTATTGGCCACATCCTGTGACGTGGATTTTTTCCACGGGTGGTCTCTCCCCACCACCAGCCGGCCAGAAGCATCCCTTCTACTGGATCGGCAGAAACTTTATACTCCGGCCTTCCTGTATCTTTGAAACCGAAGCACCGGGTCGGCCAGCCAAGACTGCCTCCCGGCACATCCATGGCACCGACGACCATGTTAAGCATATGCATCGAGGCAACGCTATTCCACGCATTCCGGTGATTATTCAGTCCGCTGAATGTAATAGCCGCAACCGGCCTGTAAGGATATACTTTACCCTCTATAGTAATTGTACTGCCTATCTTGGCCTCGGTGACGAACTCTTTCGCGATGGTACGGATGGTCTCTACCGGCACCGAACTCAACTTGGAGGCATATTCCGGGGTATAAGTCTTGACATGTTCACGGAGCAACTGGAACGCCGGAATTCCTTTTACGCCGTTGATATCGTATGTGCCTTCGATGGCAAATTCTTTTATGGTCGGGTCATCCCAGGTTTTAGCCTTGCCTTCTTTAACATCCCAGATCAGTGGTTTTTGTGTCCTGGCATCCCGGATATAATGCCTGTCTGGTCCGATCAGATAAGGCGCATTGGTTTTGGTCTTGACAAAAACATCATCCCAGGTTTGCAGTTCGTTCAGAATAATATTCAATATCGAAAGGATAACGGCAACGTCTGTCCCCGGTATGATGGGCACCCATCGCGTCGCCTTGGCACCGACGAAACTGCACATGGGATCAAAGACAATCTGTTTCATTCCGCGAGCACGGGCATCAGCCATACTGCGCATCATCTGGTTAGAGCTGTGACCGGCGGCGTGCCCCTTACTCGCCCCGAAGTGTATCAAATAGTTGCAGCGTTCGAGATCGGCAGAATGAGACCACGATCCATGAGTCAACCCGGCAACGAAGTGGGCAGCGTTACCGCACAGCATGCCGCCGGCTCCCGCCGATTCGTTAGTGCAGCCAAGAGCGCTGACCAGCGCCCAGATAGGCGGGTGATTGTATGTCCCCTGTGATGGCATGACATTGATTTTAAATTGCCGCCCATCTTCCTTATAAATTTCCCGAATTTTATCGGCGATAGTAGTTAAGGCTTCTTCCCAGGAAATCTCGTGCCATTTTGGATCGATGCCTATGCCTTTAATCGGATTGGTACGCTTTACTGGTTTATTAAGGCGATTCGGGTCATGTACCACAGACAGCGAGCCGACACTTTTACCACAAACAGATCCCTTGCTGGTAGAGGCACGAGGATTGCCTTCAATTTTGACAGGAATGCCATTTATGGTACGCACCTTAATCGGACAACTGGCATAGCAGATACCGCAGCAGGTTTCAAACCATTTATCTTCGGTTATTGGTACTTTATTCTGATCGGCCATATTTGTTCATTCACTCCTTGTTTAATTCTCGAGATATCTATGACGTCAGTGACGATGATAGCAGAAAAAGCTGCAGCTATTATTACATAACCTACCCTCCTGAAATTTAGCTTCTTAAATAAAACATCTGCCTGTGAATTTACTCAAAAACACACCTATCAGAAGTATAGGGTGGAGAGAATGGTATCGTCAATAATACTCTATGAAAAGCCTGTTAACATGGTAAACAAAAAGTTTACTTTATGTTTAATATGTGTTAATGTATTTTATACAATAATAATAGATTTATGTATTAGATGTACCCGACACGGATGATAGTATAGTGAATTTTATACTTTATTGTCAACAAGGTACCCTCATCAATTTCGCCGGGAAAAAGGACTAACAATGCTGAAGATATCCATTGAACCAAAGTCGTCTGTTCCTCTTTATCAACAGATCGTGGATCAGGTAAAGCAACTGGTAAGCGATGAGAAATTCGGTCCAGGCGAGCAAATTCCTGCTGTAAGAGAAATGGCAAGATTGTTACTTGTCAACCCTTCAACTGTTGCACGGGCTTATTATACCCTGAAAAAGGCAGGGGTTGTAGCAACCAGCCGGCGGAGAGGTACTATCATTTTGGGAAATCATGATAAATTTCCCCGAAATTATTTGCCGAAGGCAGAATTTGTTGATCTTAATGGTGAACCGCGCCGGTCTGGTTCTAATAAGCGGTCTCAAAATGAAAAACTGGCAGCCATCCTTTCTTTACATCTTGCTCACTGGAGGGTACAGAGATACGCTCCAGAAACCCGTTATAGATAAAACTCCACAATCAATAAATTTCTACAAAATAATTGCGCTTTTACTATATCTTTTTCTCTTATTGTTCAGAACTTTGATACTTTTTCGCCAATATACGTTCCATGCCTAATCCGGCATCCGCGTGGTAAGGTCTTCTGAAAGCTTCAGGATACTTTTTCCGCAGATCTTCCAGATTAGCTCTCTCAGCTTCAACCAAAAATCCGCTCACTACCATACCCGTAGCGTTCTTAGAAGTGATGTGACGAGGAGTGATCGTATTGATCGCGCCGCCCCTGTCAAGCTCGCCAGGAACAATGGGATCATACCTGGCCCCATGGTCCATATAGACTGAGCCAGGCATAATTCTCTCGGTGACGTAGGCTCCACCCAGGACTGCTCCCCTCTCATTAAAAACTCTGACAACATCTCCATTTTCGATGCCTCTGGCGGCAGCATCCTGCGGGCTTATCCAAAACGGCTCGTATTGATAGCCATCCGGACCTCTCATCTTGCAGGTAGGAACCTCACGTGTCCAGGAAATATCATCGCACTGAGCATGAACCCTCCATCTTCCGTGATTAGAAACCAGGATTAAAGGGTAATCCTCGGCTCTTTTTCCAGAAATCCTCTCATCATGGCTTTCACTTTTTTCGATCCAGTGGGGTACCGGTGGTCTCTCTTTATCATCCGGGAAATGCTCAGCCAGACCCTGGGAATAAAATTCTATTTTCCCTGTGGGTGTAGACAGAGGGTGCTGTTCAGGGTTATCGTAAAATTCTCTCATACCCGGCGGAATTTTCCTCCACTCAGGATCGGTGGGGACAGCGAAATATCCCTTTTGCTTAAATTCTTCGTAACTGACGCGATCCTGCATGCGGAAATGCTCAAAATTGAGCTTTATTAAATCCTCCTCAGTTTTACCGCCAGTATATTTTTCCAGTAAACCCAGCTTCTCGGCTACCAGGCAAACGGCTTCATAGTCACTCCTTGACTCTCCAATAGGTTCTATACATTTCTCACTATTTATAAGGGTATAAAATTGCCCATTTTCCACATCTGTAGTGATATCCCGCTCCTCAAATTTGGTACTGACCGGAAGGATAATATCCGCAAACTGAACGTCGTTTTCCAGCCATGGATGCTGAGCTACGATAAATTCAATCCCGGGACTGCGCAGCGCTTTAATGTAAGTATTGCTGTCATTCCAGCAGGTAATCCAGCAGGGGGTATCCGTCCAGATCATGTGGACTGGCGAGCAACCTTTCGCCGGGTAGGTATACTGGACGAACTGGTCCAGACGACTGCCGGGAAACGTCGATCCACCGTACCAGCTGATAGGCGCATTAAGAATAGCCTCGTGAATGAGGTCTTTGGGGATAAACTGCGTTGGGTTAATGGGAGCCGGAGTTAACAGTTTTTCAAGCTCTGAGCGTCTGGGATCTGCTGTCTCAGCCGCACGCGCTCTTCGGGTCCCAACGTCAATCACTGAATAAGCGTTAGGTAATGATTGCGGAAGATGGACACATATGGGCATCGGACTGCGCTGTGAGCAAAAGATAGCCGAGAGTCCCCACTCCATCATCTTAAATTGATGGACTCCGGGTTTACCTACACCCTGCATCGCCAGCAAAAGAACCTCCAGTCTGGCGGGCTCAGTGGAATAGGCGCTTCTCATACCGGGCCCCCCGTTACCATGCGCGATTGAAGTGCGTTTGGAGGCCCATTGTCTGGCAAGAGCTTTGATGGTCCAGGCCGGAATGCCCGTTTTTTCAGAGGCCCATTCAGGTGTTTTGGCAATCCCATCTTCTTTTCCCAGAACATAGGCTTCAAATTTATCAAATCCAAAAGTATGCGTGGCAACATATGGTTTATCGTAAGTGCCTTCAGTCATCCAGATATAAGCGACAGCCAAATGCAAAGCAGCATCAGTATTAGGCCGTATCGGAATCCATTTATCGGCGTGTACGGCAGCACCATAATTCAAATCCGGACAGATATAAATGCTTTTTATACCGAGGTCCTTGAACCAGTAGCTCAATCGAGAAGCCATCTGTCCGTTGAATCCCCAGGGAGTCGTCTCGGGATCGCATCCCCAGAATAAAATAAGCTCAGAGCTTTCGGCGACATCAGGGATCGCGTTAGCATCAGGTACCATCTGTCCCAGAGGTTCCGTTCCCCAGACATGCTTGGCCCCCCAGACCCAACCCTCCCAGCTATCCGGGTTTCTTATCTGCAGGGTATAGCCTCCCATTAATGCCAGGAGTTTATTAGCACAACCATGAGCAACGTGTACATTCTTCCCCTCCCCATGTCCATCTGATTGGGAGAGTACCGCCTCCATCCCATATTGTTTCTTCATCCTTTTGAGCTCATTGGCAACTATTTCTGCCGCCTCGTCCCAGGAAATCCTGACATATCCGCTCTTTCCCCGGTTTCCCGGGTTTCTTTCACCGTCTGGATTCCAATCAACCCTTTTTAAGGGATATAAAATGCGATTGGGTGAGTAGACCCGCTTCTTGTAAGCCAGTCCAAATGGTGGTATGAGCGTTTTTAAAGTCGGTTCAAAAGACTTTCCACGGGCTTCCATTTTCCAAACGTTGAGTGTTTTTCGGTCATACTTCCAATCGAACCGAAATGGTCTGATCCTGACTATTTTTCCGTTTTTAACATCTACCACGGTTATATTTCCATCAGCAGCAAAACCCATCAGACTTACGCCCTTGGGATATGAATTCTCATTCACGGTTCTTTCACTTATCTTTGCCATTTTCTTGATGTTCCTCCCTGGTTTAATTCTTTTCCTGAGGGATAATCGGCAGCAGTAAATGGGACTTGCCAAAATGAATATCATGCTTTACGGTTTGCATATGCGGCAGCATATAAACTCCCCAGATCCCAAGACGGCTTAGCAAGTCATCCTGGTTGCGGATAATAAGCTGCATTCGATGTCCTTTCTTAAAGAGACAAGAGCTCGGCATAAAGGCTATGGCATACTCCACCGCCTTTCCAATGGGGACCAGCTCAGGATCCTGTCGAGGATGAAACGGATGGTACGGCAGCGACTTTTGCTTATCCAGAGCACGGTGTTCAGCAGCCAGATAACCAGTGGTAACCAGCATCCGATTGCCTTGTTCGTCAACATCCGCGATATCCACCATCCAGTTAGTTTCATCCTTGTCAATAGAGGCTTCCAGATTCAAGGACATCGGCCCGGTAATCTCAAGGTCCTCTTGCAGGACCTCGGTACTATAGGTCAGACAGTGAACGGTGGGATCAAGATATGGAGCAGGCTGGGTAAAGCTCTCCGGTTCCGGCGTTCCTTTCACCTGGTCAGTTGAAAGCACCCCTTCGGGATGCAGATAGAACCTGGTCCATTGAGTCCTTTTAAGAGGCCATTCGTTTTCATATCTCCATTTGTTGATTCCCATCACGAAAAGCTTCACCGGAGGCTCGTCTACCATCCCGTTATCTATCCCTTTAAGCCAGTAGTCGTGATAACGTAACATCTCATCGCTATAGGCCAGGAAGGGACGTCCCGGAGCTTTCGAAGGCCAGAGCGCCAGTTTTCGGTTTGGTCCTTTCAGCTTCGACCATATTTCATCGACCTTCCAGGTATAAAGCAGCTCATTCCAGGGAGTAGAGATATAGATTGGGATATTAATTTTGCTGTAATCAGGAATATTTTGCTCCATAAAAAAGGTAAGCGGTCTCGGGTGTAGCAATTCCAGCAATTCGGCATATACCGGCATAAAAGTTTTTGGGTACCGTAAAATAGCATAGAACCGGGGATTGTATTTTATGTCCGGATGGTTAAGGAGTTCCTGGGTCCTCTCCTCAATTTCTTTCTGAGGAAGACTCAGGATAGGTAAGGGCGGAAAGGATTTGCGATCAGGCATCAAATGGTCATTACCGTGCCTGGCTGTCAATACATTCATGATCATACATTCAAAAATGCCGTGAAAATTCTCGCAGGTGCCAATAATCGTTTCAAAAGGAACTATGGCTTTTAACGAAAAAGGGGGATTGTTGGCCGCAATAGTGGTCTGGGTTCCGGCATAGCCGCAAGCGCCGATCATACCTACATTACCATCGCACCAGGGCTGCCTAGCAATCCATTCAATCACATCATAAGTATCTTCCGGAGTAGGATGAGTATTTCCTTCAGATTTGCCAACGTTACGGGGTTCCGGAATGACCCGGATATAACCTCTCTCGACAAAATAATCGATAGCTCCGGTTTCCAGAGACCCATCCCAGAAAGGAGTATCCCAGTAGTCCTGTTCCGGCAACCAGCGGGTCACTTCTTGCACATCTTTACCCCAGAAGAAATAAGAGAGGATAGCCGGAAATTTTTTTCCTTCTACGTCAGGCCGGTAAACATCGGTGAGTATCCTGACTCCGTCCCGCAAGGGGATATTCAGGTCCTTTTCTACCTTTACCGTGTACTCAGGTTGGGAGGATTCTTGCTTCACCAGCTGAGGATATCCATCGAAGAAAACACCCTTGATATCGGTTCCATAAGGTACAGGCTGAGCAAACGGTTTGTAGTCCTTGATCCTGGGCCTGATTTCGTCGCCGTGGTAGATCGTAGTCCTCTCCGGTTTTGCTGCCATTTTACCCGCCTCCTTATAAAATATTTAAATATCTTAATATAAATATTTTATAAGAAATACCCTTGATGCTGATAAATGCAAATGAGTGATCAACGATGTTTTTTCAAGGTACGATGAATAGATTTGATTGAATCGTCGGGGAAATAGTTTCGATCACCCATCGAAATTAATTGATATAATAACATCCAACTACTACTTTTGCAATATATAATTAGATATTAAATTATCTGTAAATAGAGCATCTTTCGCCCGTTTTCAGCCTAATAAGACATCGCATATGTTTTTATAAATTCTGAATCAAAAATCCCATTTGACTAATTAAAAAAAAGGGAGTATCTTATATATTTAATTACTGAATCTACCTATACGAATGTCTGTTAAGCCACGTACAAACGATCCACGTATACTAACGTATATACCAACTAGAGGGATAAGGAGGAAGAACATGAAACGAGCCACTATTATTGGTATCCTGGTTATTCTGGCGTTAATGGTTAGCCTGGTAATCTCCTGTGCCACGACTCCCACTACTTCAGCACCTCCAAACACATCTGCTGCTCCACCTCCGGCAACGTCTACCGCCGCACCACCCCCAGCGACATCCGCACCCGCACCTACTTCAACCGCACCGCCTCCTACCCAGGCAGCTCAACCGAAAATGACCCTAAGATTAACCCTGCCCAATCCACCCGGCGATGAGCTTACGATAAATGCAGAAGAATTCGCCGCTGCGGTCACCAAAGATACCAACGGTCAATATGTGGTCAAAGTCTTCCCCGGCGAGACTATGATTAAGTTACCGGAGACTTATGATGCAGTGAGACAGGGAGCCGCGGAAATGGCTGTTATTGGAATGGGCATTTTCGAAGGAATGGCTCCTGGCTTAGCAGAACTCCCCATGAGTATCAATAATATCAGAGCTAATCAGGCAGCAGCCTGGCCTTTTGCTCAGCTAGCCAGCCAGGAAATTCTCGAAAAGAAGCTTAATATGAAAGTAATAGCCTGCTACGGCACCGGCGGACAGGAGCTCTGGTCTACCAAGCCCATAAAAACCATGCAAGATTGGAAGGGCGTTCTAATTGGGTCCAGTAATCCGGAGAGCTCCGCTATGATAACGGGTATGGGCGGCGCCCCGGTCCCAATCGCCTGGACTGATTTTTATACCGCTCTGCAAAAAAAGACTGTAGACGCCGTCCTTAACTCAATTCGAGGCTCGATAGTCTTCAATATTCCGGATGTAGCGAAATACTTAACACTTTGTTACAGTACACCAACATATCTGGCCTTTCACATTAATCTGGATACCTGGAACAAATTACCTCCGGATATCCAAAAAATCGTCTTCAACGACGCCCAGGCTGCGGCAAATAAAATGCAAGCTCAACAAATAAAGGAACGCGAAGAAACTGATTTAAATGCCGTTGTTAAATTAGGGGTGAATGTCTACGATCTGCCCAAAGCAGAACGCGACAAGTGGAAAGCGGCTCTTGACCCATATGTTACCAAGAGATTGGCTGACTTGGGTGATTACGGTGTAAAGGCAAAGGCCATCTGGGATAAAGCCAACGCAGATAATCCATAACATGGATTAACCTGAAGAGGAAATTCTATGCACAGTCCCGGTTGTGAAAGAGACTTAACTTCAAGTTTGTTTCAATCAACAACCGGGATTGTGAGTTGTACCCAGGATGACTTGATGTGAGATAAATATATCGGAACGGAGGGCAGGGGATTGGAAAAGGAGAAAAAAAATCTAATTGCTCGATCGATGGAATACCTCAGTCAGGGCGGCCTGGTAATAAGCGGCATTTTCGTTATGGCGATGGCTTTTTCATCTACCTACGGTGTAGCCAGACGCTACATTTTTCACAATCCCGAGCCTTACTCTTATGAAGTTAGTACAATTTTATTGATATGGTGCTTTGTGTTATCAGTAGCCGCTTTGCAACATCAGAAACGCCATATCCGGGGTGATTTCGTCCTCTCCCGCTTACCGAAAAGCGTTCAATATTTCATTGACAATCTTCTGGCTCCGACTCTGGGTCTTTTGTGCGCTTTTATTCTTTGCTGGAAAGGTATCCCCGGAGCGATGTTTTCTTTGAGTATCGGTGAAGTCAGCTCCTCCTCCTGGAAAGAGCCGATATTCCCTGTAAAAATCGTGATACCTGTTGGATTCGGGATGCTTTGCATCATAATTATTTATCAAATTTACGAAGGATTTGCCGGGCTAAGGAAAAAAGTAACCGTAAAAAGCAGTGCCCCGGATGCCACCACCAAATCGATGGTAAAGACCACCGAGGAGGGAAATGATGGACCCTAATCTGGCGATGATTATATGCATTGTCCTGATGCTCATTTTGCTCACATTCGGGTTGCCGATTGCCTGGGCTCTCCTATCGAGTTCTATTATCGTGGCCATCTTTGCTTTCGGGGGAAGCGCTCTTGATAAATTGGGGCAGACAACCTTTTTCTTCCTTTTCAATCTAGCATGGACGCCATTACCGCTATTCGTGCTACTGGGGTCGCTGTTGGCCGAGACTACCATCGGTGAAGACCTTTTCGTGACTGCGAGGCATTGGCTCTCTCGAGTTCCCGGAGGGCTTGTTTCCGCCAGCATTTGGGCAGAAGCCGGGATGGCAGCAGCCCTCGGTGCCAGTGCGCCCTGCATTATTAGCGTGGGTAAAGTTGCCGCACCGGAACTGCAGAAATTTAACTATAAAAAATCATTTGCCGTTGGCGCTTTGCTGTGCGGCGGCATCCTGGGTCCGCTAATACCTCCCAGCGGTGTGATGATCATTTTTGCCCTTTTAACGAATACATCGGTTGGCAGACTTTTTATAGCCGGAGTGATACCGGGACTCCTTCTGGCTTTAATGTTATCTCTCACTCCGGTGATAATGTGCCTTCGGAATCCCAAACTGGGGCCTGCCGCTGGTCCGGTGCCATGGAAAACAAGATTTTATTCATTGAGAAAAATCTGGCCAATTATCATTGTTGTTTTCGCCGTTCTCGGTACGATATATCTGGGCATCGCCACCCCTACGGAAGCCGCGGGAGTTGGATGTTTTGCCGTATTGGTAATCGCTTTGACGGTTTACCGCACTAAAGGCAAAGCAATACTCAGGGCAATTATCGAATCAGCGATGATTAATACCATGCTGATGATTACTGTAGTGGGTTCTCAGTTCTTCGCCTATGTAATCGGCAGCTCGGTCTTATCAGAGAAGCTCACTGCATTAATTAATTCTGCCGGAATCGCTCCGTGGATGGTGGTAGTCTCGATCAATATCGGCCTCCTGATTTTAGGTTGTTTCTTAGACGGCATGACGATCATGCTGGTGACGATTCCGGTGTTCGTTCCTCTACTTGTTCATATGGGTTTCAGTTCCCTCTGGGTGGGCGTTTGGTATGTTGTTAATATGGAGATCGGACTGATAACTCCTCCCATGGGAATCAACCTGTTTGTAACAAGCAGCATTTTCGGGATATCCAATGGAGAACTTATCAAAGGGGCTTTGCCTTTCCTGACAATAGTGGTCGTCTTTTTGTTCCTCATTGTAGGTATCCCAAATATAACCTTGTGGCTACCGGGTATGATGATCGGACGATAGGACATTTACAGCATAAGAATAAAAAATAGCTATCTCGACCAAACATGGGGAATATTCTGCACTTAACCCTGTTGATATGGGAAAATTCGTACCAGAACCAGTATAAAAAGGGGAAGATCCATTGTCCGCTTAATTTATCAAAGTCACTAACCCGATTCTTTTTATCGTGGTTGCGTTGATTTCGAAATATTCTAGATTAACTGATACTCAGGATCTTCATTTATAAGATCAGGTCCCTGATTTGTTCTTACGATAAGCAGGTTTCACGGGGGTTATCATGATACCTGCCGAGAGAATTTAATGTTTTTTCTCAATAATACTTAGACCCGGTTTGATTATACCCATACTATAGTTAATCAAGGTCGTCGCCCGATTTGTTCGCAGCCTCTAATAAATTAATTTAACGCCTCGGGGTCGCTGGCATATCGAATGGTTGCTGATTTGGAGGGCTTATGATATACTATCGATTATATATTCACTAAAGATGATCACATTTTAAGACTCTATCGTTTCCATCTCAGATTAATTGAATTTTCGAGGTCAATTTATTCAAGTCACATATGACATCTCATAAGTACAGAAAACTTTGACTTTCGTAAAAGCCTTGTTCTAGATACAATCTGAAAGGATATCGGGAATTACCGGGCAGGGTATTCAAAAATTGAGATTTAGGGTTGAATTTTGCCGGCCAGGACTGCAATCCAGAATTGGAGCTTATCTGGGAAAAATGCGATGGCTAAAGTGGAACGTTTTCATAAGTTATTAGAGCCTTATCACATCGGACCGGTGAGGACACGGAACCGGATAATCAAGCCGGGAGCCGCGATGTTGTACTGGCGAGCCACCGACCTTCATATGAACGGTCAGGTTAAGGCGTTCTATGAGGCTTTGGCCAGAGGCGGAGTCGGTTTAATTATCGTTGAGTCACCCATCATTGATTACCCTCTGGGAGGCCGGTGGAGAAGACGTTACCGCATTGATGAAGACAAATTTATTCCCGGTTTAAGGGAACTCACGCAAATCATCCATCAACATGGGTGTCCTACATTTATGCAGATGAATCATGATGGGCCGTGGCAAACCCAGCCCTGGGAGGCATCGCCGGATATTCCACCTCTGGTTACGATGCAGCCGATCGCTTCATCAGCGGTATCTGTAAAATCGATTAATGATTTTCATAATGAAATGCCCCGGGAGCTAACCATTCCAGAGATTGAGGAAATTATTGGAAAATTCGCCGCCGCCGCGGTTAGAGCAGAAAAAGCCGGATTCGACGGCGTAGATATAAATTCGGGTAGCAGTCACCTGCTCCATAATTTTCTCTCACCATTCTGGAACCGGCGGAATGATGAATATGGGGGCACCCTGGAAAACCGCACCCGGTTCCTGGTAAGCATCATCCGGGAAATAAAAAAACGTCTGGGCGGTGATTTCCCGGTCTGCATCACCATTAATGGGGCGGAGATGGGACAACTGGCAGGTATAGATAATAGTGAGTGTCTTACTATGGAGGAAAGTGTCAAAGCAGCCTGCATAATTCAGGCTGCGGGGGCGGATGCTATCCAGGTAAGAGCTCAATGGCTGGGATACCATCCGGCCGGGTTTTTCCCGGAAGCAATTTTTTATCCTGAGCCTAATATTCCCCTGAAAGATTTCCCAGATTACTATGATCGCCGGCATCATGGAATTGGGGCTTATATCACTCTCGCCGCAGCCGTCAAAAAAGCCGTTTCTATACCGGTCATTGCGGTGGGCAGAATCGATCCAATTATCGGAGAAAAAGCGTTACGGGAAGGCAAGGCGGATTTTATTGCTTTAAATCGACGTTTAATAGCAGATCCGGAGTTGCCTCATAAACTGGCTGAAGGCCGGCTGGAAGATATCGTTCCCTGTACCGCCTGTCACACATGCCTGGACCCGATAGAAATCAAGCACTGTAGAATCAACGCATTTTTAGGATCGGATGAACCATGGGTACTTAAGCCCGCCGGAAAAAAGAAAAAAGTTCTAGTGGTGGGAGGCGGACCAGCCGGTTTGGAGGCTGCCAGAGTTGCGGCAATAAGGGGTCATGAGGTGACTCTTTATGAAAAGTCCTCTAAATTGGGGGGATTAATACCCATGGCGGCACTGGTCAAAGGACTTGAAATTGAAGACCTTCCCGCGATTGTTCGCTACCTCGAAGGACAGATCCGGAAGTTGGGGGTCAAAATAGAATTGGGGAAAGAGTTCGATTCAGCTATATTCGAGGAATTAAAACCGGAAGTTGTCATTATTGCCACGGGAGGACTACCTGCCGAATTGAATATACCCGGAGCAGATAATCCAATCGTCACCAGCAGCACTGATATGCACCGCCGATTAAAATCTTTTTTAAGCTTTACAGGACCAGGGACTTTAAGACGGCTAACCCGCTTCTGGATGCCTCTGGGAAAGAAAATAATTATTATCGGCGGGGGGAGGCATGGTTGCGAACTGGCCGAATTCCTGGCCAAGCGAGGAAGGCAGGTTACCATCGTGGACACGGCTGACATCATCGGAGAAGGCCTTTTCCATCATCTCAGATGCGCACTGCTGTCATGGTTTGAGAAAAAAGGGGTAAAACTTATCACCGGCGTGAAGTCAATGGAGGTCATCCAAAAAGGTCTGAATATCGTCACTAAAGAGGGAGTCGAACAAACCCTGATAGCCGATAGTATTATTCCAGCGTTGCCCCTAAAATCGAATCTGGCTCTGCTTAAAGAATTGGAAGGAAAGGCTCCTGAAATTTATGCTATCGGCGATTGTATCGAGCCAAGGCTGATAGTCGATGCGATTGCTGATGGGTCGCATATCGCCAAAGTAATCTAACTAAACAATATCGTTTTCATTAAATAACGTTCAATAAGGGAGAACAAATGCAATCAAAAATGGCTCTGGAAGGTATTAAGGTCATTGATATAACTCAGTGGGGAGCAGGACCAATGTGCGCCCAACTACTCTCACAATGGGGAGCAGATGTTATCAAGATCGAACACCCAGTGAGAGGCGACGGAGTCAGGGGTGTTCAAACTGGTCCAGGTACCGTTAGACGTAAAGAGGGCAACTACAATTATCTGTTCGAACAAACGAACATGAATAAGAGAAGCCTCGGGCTTGATCTGGAATCCGAAGAAGGGCATGAAGTTTTACATCGGCTCGTGGCCAAATCCGATGTATTACTGGCAGCAATGCGGAGCCGGGAGGTGGGCAAATTCGGAATTGAGTATGAAGACCTTAAAAAAATAAATCCCAGACTGGTTTACGCCCTGCTAACCGGATACGGCACCAAGGGTCCGGATAAAGATAACCCCGGCTTTGATACCGTTGCCTATTTCGATCGGTCTGGAATATCCTACACCCTGGCGGACTCCCAGGGAGTACCTCCCTGGCCTCCGGTTGGTTTCGGCGATATCCCTTCAGGAATGTTCTGCGCATGCGGTATTATGGTGGCTCTTTTCGTCCGGGAAAGAACTGGTATCGGTCAGGCGATATATACCTCTTTATATAACTGCGGAGTCTGGTCGCTGGCCGGAAATACCATGCATACCCTGGCTTCCGGGGAAAACCCTCCCAAACGTCATCAGCAGACGGCTGATAATCCACTGGCTAACTACTACCGGACCAAAGATAATCGATTTATTTTGATGTTTCACCTCCAGGCAGATCTGTACTGGCCGCGCTTCTGTCAGGCTATAGAGCGTGAAGACATTGTGAACGATCCCCGGTTCAATTCTATTCCAGCCCGCAACCAGCACCGCACGGAACTGATTCCCATAATCGATGAGGCTATGGCCAAGCGGACTCTTGAGGAATGGAAAACCCGCCTGGCGGATTATAAATTGATCTACTCACCGGTACAGACACCTCTGGAAGCTTTCAACGATCCCCAGGCAAAGGCGAATGAGTTTTATGATACTTTCGAACATCCTATCTGGGGACAGATTAACATCCTCCCGTCACCTTTGAAATTCACAGAAACTCCGGGCTCATTCAGGTCGCCTGCACCCGAATGGGGCCAGCATACCGAGGAGGTTTTGCTTGAGCTGGGTTACAACTGGGACGATATTACTAATTTGAAAAGGAAAAAGGTGATAGCCTGAAAAATCCATTGCAACTTGAGAGTACCTTAAGGTACAATATACATAATTGACAGCACATATGACACTTAGTGTCGGAGGGTAATGGCAATCCTCTTCAATAAATGCTATAATTGGCTCGTTTTAAGAAGAAAATAGAAGCTAAATTCAGAAACTGGATAATAAATTAATACAAGATCAGCATCTGGCAAAAGGTTATGAAACCCTGATTTATCCATTGAAGTAAAAGTGATAAACACTAGGAGGCTTTCTCAGATGAAAGAGATCAAGAACTTCGTGGTACTGGGGGCAGGAGCCATGGGCGCCCAGATCGCAGCCCTGGCCGCTGAGTCTGGTTTTAATGTGAAAGTCCGCGATATTGAAGAGAGGTTTTTGCAACGGGGACGCCAGATAATCGAAGGAAATTATGACAAACGAATTCAGAGGGGTAGATTTACCGAGGACGGGAAAAAGCAGGTTTTAAGCCGGATTAGCTTTATTACGGACTTAAAAAGTGCAGTTCAGGATGCGGACTATGTTATTGAAGCCGTTCCGGAGATTTTATCATTAAAGCAGAAAGTTTTTGGAGAAGCTGAGCCCCTGTGCCCGAAAGACACCATTTTTGCTTCGAATACCTCATCCCTGAGTATCACTGAGATCTCCAGGGGTTTTAAAGACCCATCCCGCTTTGTCGGTACCCACTTCTTTAATCCGCCGAGTACCCTCGTATTGCTTGAAATTATCAAGGGTGAAAAGACAAGTGCTGACACAATCCAGATCGCCGATGTCGTAGCAAAAAAGATGGGCCGTGAAATTGTTCACGTTAAAGATGTACCGGGATTCCTCGTAAACCGGATCTGGGTCATCATGGCAAATGAATCTGACTGGGCAGTTTCTTATGGTGAAGTAAGCAGTCCACTCGTCGTAGATTCAGCCGTCAAATACAAGATGGGTTTACCGATGGGATTTCTTGAAATTGACGATATTCTTCAAGGCGGAGCCATCGACACTCGCTTCCACGTTCTGGACTATATCCGGGAGAAAATGGGAGAAAGCTACCGTCCCGGTCCGCTAACCGAAAAAGCTTTCAAAGCCGGTAATTTTGGTAAAAGAAGCGGGAAAGGTTATTATGACTGGTCTCCCGGCCAGACCAACGAAGTACCGATGAATGCCGGAGCCAATTTTGATCCCATCCGACTTCTTGCAATAGGTGTCAATGAAGCTGCCAAGCTTCTTGCCTCCGAATCCACTACGAAAGAAGAAATCGATCGCGGTGTTCTCACCGGATTGAATTATCCACGCGGCATACTGCGTATGGCGGACAGCTATGGGATTGATAAAATCGTCGCTGAATTAAACCGTCTTGAGAGTAAATATCAAGAAGATAGATATCACTGTTGTTCACTTTTGACCGACATGGTAGCCCAGGGTAAATTGGGGAGAAAGAGCGGAGATGGTTTTTATTCCTACGGGCCCGGCAATTACGAGTTTGTTAAAGTAGATGTTAATAAAGAGACAAGAGTCGCTAAACTGATTTTGAATCGAACATATCGGGCTAATGCTCTTAATCTAGATTTCTTCGAGGATATCAATCAGGCATTAACCGACCTCGAAAAGCGGGATGATGTCAGATGCGTCGTAATTACAGGCGCCGGAACCAATTTCAGCGGAGGAGCAGATGTCTCCAGTTTCGCCTCCGGGCGTGTAGACAGCGTCATGAGCTTCACTGAAGCCGGACAAAACCTCTTTACCCGCATGGAGACTTACGCGAAACCGATTATCGCCGCCATTAACGGTCCGGCGATGGGAGGCGGCTTTGAGCTGGTTTTAGCCTGTGACATTCGTGTCATGAGTAAAAAAGCTCAATTGCGCCTTCCCGAAATTGGACTCGGGCTTACCCCGGGTCTGGGCGGAACCCAGCGCCTCGTCCGTTTAATCGGAGCCGCACGCGCCAAAGAAATAGTCTTAATGGGTGATGCCGTCATGGCGGATAAGGCCCTAGATTGGGGCATCGTGAACTTTATTGCAGAAGCTGACAAATTTGAATCTGTAGTGGATGAAACAGCCAAAAAACTGGTAAACGGCGCACCTTTAGCCATAAAAATGAATAAATCAGCTTTCTATTATGGAAGCCAGGCAGACCAGAGGACAGGCTTGTTTATTGAAGCCTCAGTCTCCGGCGACCTGATGTTTACAAAAGACTTGAATGAGGGACTGACTTCCATGTCTTACCGGCGCGCCCCCAAATTTACCGGCCAATAACCATGTGATAATTCCCGAACTCGATTAAATTATCCAGGGAGGGTGAAAAGTGGACTTTAAATTTACCGCGGAAGAAGAGGCTTTTCGTCAGGAGGTCTCAGCCTTCCTGGATATAGAAGGTCCGACAGAATGGCATCAGCGGAAAGTAAGCTTCTTTGACGCGTCAAGCCAGCCGAACTGGATTGCTACTTACCGGGAGATGGCGCAAAAGCTGGGAGCCCGGGGATGGCTCTCCATGCATTGGCCCAGGGAGTACGGTGGCAAGGGACTTTCTCCCTTTTACCGTCTCATTCTTAGAGAAGAACTATCTTCTCACCATTGCCCGGGATACGATTCTATTGGAGCTGGAATAGTCGCTCCAGCCTTGATTCTTAAAGGTACCGAAGAGCAAAAAAAGAGACATCTTCCCGGAATTTCTTCAGGCAAAGTAATATGGTGTGAGACCTTGAGCGAACCAGGACACGGATCCGATATGGCTTCAATCGAAACCTTTGCTAAAGAGGAAGATGATTGTTTTGTGGTAAGCGGACAAAAAATTTGGACTACCAATGGTCATTTTGCTGACTGGAACGCTTTGATTGTCCGAACTGACCGTAATACCAACCCTAAATATAAAGGACTGACATTTTTCTTGTTGGATATGAAAACACCCGGGATAACCGTTAATCCTGTTATCAACATGGCTGGTCACCACGATTTCAATGAGGTGTTTTTTGATGATGTCCGCATCCCTAAGGAGAATATTATCGGCGGGATAAACCAGGGATGGTATGTGGTAATGTCCCTCCTGGACTATGAACGCACTTCAGATCCCGGTTACGCCATCGCCACCACCTTGCTCAGGGATATCGCAGATTACGCCAGGGAAAACCACATTCTCGACGCCCTTTCAAAAAACCATCTGGCCGAGCTGGAGGTTGAATGTGAAGTCGCTCGCCTTTTACATTACCGTGTCACCTCTCAGCAAGGAAAAGGAATCGTTTCAAATTACGATTCAGCGTTGTGTAAACTATTTGGCTTTGAGCTCCACCAGAGAGTCTGTGAGTTCGGAATGCAGGTGTTTGGATCTTATAGCCTGCTGGATGAAAAATCTTCCTTAGCTCCGTTACAGGGAAGAATCCCTTCCTGCTACCTTCGCTCGTTCGGTCACAGCCTGGAGCAGGGCACTTCGGAAATTGACCGGGACGTCATTGCCCAGAGAGGTTTAAATTTACCCCGTTTGAGATAAGATCTGCCGATGGAGGCTGAAATGGATTTTACTCTAAGTGAACAGCAGGAAATGCTGCAAAAATCTGCCCGGGATTTTTTTAGCAAAGAGTATCCAGATACAATCCTGCGGGAAATGGTTAAAGATGAAAAAGGCTATACCCCCGCACTCTGGCAGAAGATAGTAGACCTGGGTTGGAGTGCTCTATCCATCCCCGAAGCTTATGGAGGCGTTGGCGATTTTTTGGACCTGATCGTGGTCCTGGAAGAAATGGGCAGAGCAAGCTTTATCAGCCCTTTCTTCTCTACCACCGTTCTGGGCGCTTCCTGCATTATGGAAGCGGGAAACGAGTCTCAGAAAAAAGAATTCCTGCCGGCAATCGCTGAAGGAAAGTCCATATTCACTCTTGCCCTTCTGGAAAAAGACGCCAAATATACTCCTGATTCAATTAAGATCAAAGCTTCTCCCCTGACCGGGGGTTATCAGTTAGACGGTGTGAAATTTTTCGTTACAGATGCAGGATCCGCTGACTTTCTGATATGCGCTGCCAGGACTTCTGATTCTTCGAATCCAGGGGAAGGAATTACCCTGTTCATTATCAATACCCGGTCTCCTGGAATCAAATGTAATCCTCTCCAGACGATTGCCGGAGATAAACAATATGAGGTAGTTTTTGAAAAAGTAAAAGTAACCCGGGAGAACATTCTGGGAAAATTGGATCAAGGCTGGCGGCCGTTAAAGAGAGTCCTGGAGAAAGCTACCGCCTCACGATGCGCCGAAATGCTGGGCGGAGCTGAACGAGCATTTGATTTAGCCACGACCTATGCGAAGGAAAGAACAGCCTTCGGACATCCCATCGGGGCTTATCAAAGTATTCAGCATCGCTGTGCTGATATGCTCATTGATATTGAGGGTTCCCGAAATGTCATCTTCCAGGCAGCCTGGAGAGTTAATGAGGGTCTTCCAGCAGAACGAGAAGTCTCCATTGCCAAGGCCTGGATTAACCAGGCGCTGCGCAGGGTGATGGTCTCTTCTCACCAGATCCACGGAGCAATTGGCTTTACTGAAGACCATATTTTACACTGGTACACCCGCAGGGCAAGAATGCAGGAATTCAGCTTTGGGGATGTTAACTTTCACCTTTCTTCCCTGTCTCGAGAAAAATGAAAAATTGCTGAACATTAACGGTATTGAACCGGTTAATAGAGAAATATCGCATAGGAGGGAACATCGATGGTGGAAAACAAACCTGAGTCTGGAAATCCTCCGGAAGGACACGGGCCTGAAGGTGGCCCCGGTCCAGGTGGTCCTCCTCCCGGACCTCCCAAGTCACCGTTTCCTGTTGCGTACAATGGTAAAATTCTGAGAGTAAACCTGACCACTAAAGCCATTACTACCGAGGCTCTCAAGGAGGAGATGTGCCGCAAATATCTGGGCGGCGCTGGATTCGTGGCTTATTATCTCTGGCATGAGCTTAAACCGGGTATCGATCCCCTCGGTCCGGAGAATAAACTGATCTTTGCCTTAGGTCCTTTAACCGGTCATATCTTACCTGGAGCATCTCGTAACTGTATCGGAGCCAAGTCACCCTTGGCCAAAGGCATCGCCAAGGCTGAAGTAGGCGGGTTCTGGATGGCTGAGTTCAAGCGGGCCGGTTATGATGCCGTCATCTTTGAAGGTAAATCGGAAAAGCCGGTCTACCTCTGGGTGCATGATGGAGAAGCTGAGATCAGGGATGCGGGTCACCTGTGGGGTAAAAATACTAAAGATACTCAGGATGCTATCCGGGCTGAACTCGGGGATGAACACATACATGCAGCCATGATCGGTCCGGCGGGAGAGAACCTGG
>DEUU01000417.1:0-5960 GCA_002362735.1 Dehalococcoidia bacterium UBA3254 | reverse complement strand
GAAGTAGGCGGGTTCTGGATGGCTGAGTTCAAGAGGGCCGGTTATGATGCCGTCATCTTTGAAGGTAAATCGGAAAAGCCGGTCTACCTCTGGGTGCATGGTGGAGAAGCTGAGATCAGGGATGCCGGTCACCTGTGGGGTAAAAATACTAAAGATACTCAGGATGCTATCCGGGCTGAACTCGGGGATGAACACATACATGCAGCCATGATCGGTCCGGCGGGAGAGAACCTGGTCCGTTTTGCTTGCATCATGGAAGGATGCTACGATGCTGCCGGCAGAGGGGGACTGGGAGCCGTAATGGGTTCCAAGAACCTGAAGGCAGTTGCTGCCAGAGGTCATACCCTACCTCCCTTATTTAATCCGGATAAGATAAAAGAAATCCGAAAGCAAATGACCCATCCCTATCCTGTCTCTGAATTTGGTACGGGCGGTCCGGATATGCTCGGCGGAGAAGCCTTCGGGGACCTGCCGATTAGAAATTTCCGGGATGGTGGTTTCCCGGGCGTAACCAAGATCCATGGCGGAGTGATCAAAGATACCATCCGTGTAAAAATGGAAGGGTGCTTCGCGTGCCCCGTTCGCTGTAAGAAAGTAGTAAAATCTGAAGACTCTTATAATATAGACCCGGCCTTTGGCGGACCTGAATATGAGACGTTAGCTTCGGTTGGATCAAATTGCGGTATCGATAACCTTAAAGCCATTTGTAAAGGTAATGAGCTCTGCAACGCCTACGGATTGGACTCTATCTCCACTGGCGGCGTAATTTCATTTGCCATGGAATGCTACGAAAAAGGCCTTTTAACCAAAGAGGAGACGGGAGGACTGGAACTGGTTTGGGGGAATGCCGATGCTATGATCAAGGCCATCGAGCTTATCACCCGGAGGGAAGGAATTGGTAATCTCCTGGCTGAAGGCACAGCCAGAGTATCCGCGAAGATCGGCCGGGGTTGTGAATCATTTGCCATGCATGTTAAAGGCCTTGAGCCCGGTATGCATGAACCCAGAATCGGCTCGGGCCTGGCGATGGGCTTTATGATTTCTCCCACAGGGGCTGACCATTGCCACGGCGAACCGGACCCACCAATGTCCGTCCCGTTTATCTTCAGCAGCTACAATTCAGTAGGGTATCTGACTCCTCCCACGCCTAACGACATGAGCCTCTACAAAGTAGGTCCAGTCAGGGCGATGGGAATTAAGGCCATTCTGAACGACTCGCTGCTCTTTTGCGCTTTCCCGGCACCGGATTTTAATCTGATGGTCGAGATTATTAAAGCAGCTCTCGGGTGGGAGACCGGGACAGCGGAACTCATGAAAATCGGCGAGAGAATTTTAACCGTGATGAGACTATTTAACGTACGAGAAGGGTTAACGGAAAAAGATGATATACTGCCTGAGCGTTTTCTGGGTCCCACCAACGGTGGTCCGTTAGCCAACTTGAAAGTAGACCGTGAGATATACAACCGGAACAGGCGGTTCTATTATACCCTGATGGGCTGGGACGCAAACGGAGTCCCACTCCCGGAAAAAGTAGAAGAACTTTCTATTTAATACAAACTGTTACGGCATTCCGGGAAATAAAGAATATATGGAGGATAATATGGCTGAACCAGAAACTATTTACGGCAAATATTTTATCAACATTCCTTTTGAGCCCTGCAAGTTCGGACCGATGGAAGGCGGGACCTTTGCTACCCGGATGCGCTTTTTCTGCGCCGAATTTGCTCAATTCTTCGGCAATAAAAATATATCGTTGCAATGGAACTATATCACCCAACCCGCAACCATGGAAACTGTGCCCCATTCACATGATTTCGATCAATTTTTGTTCTTTTACGGTGGTGACGCTTCTGACATAAGCAAATTCGATGCCGAGGTTGAAATATGTTTAGGGCCCGAGGGAGAGAAACATATTGTAAACGCCCCCAAAATCCTGCATATTCCTGCAGGTATGATCCATTGTCCGCTAATTTATAAAGTAATCAATAAACCGATCATTTTCATGAATATAGCTTTAACGCCATTGTATCGAAAAACGGAACATGCAAAAAATTAAAGGAGAAGCTGTGAGTTACGAAACAATCAAATACGAAAAAAACAATATGGTAGCCACCATCACCCTGAACCGTCCAGAGGCCATGAATACGTTTACCCGGCAGATGTTTCTGGATGTCGGGAACGCTCTGGATGATGCAGAGAACGATAACCAGGCGAGAGTGGTCGTCATTAAAGGCGCCGGGGACAAAGCCTTCTGCGCTGGAGTCGATCTTAAATTCTCTGAAGCCAATCTGAAAACCCTGCAGGACAAGCAGGACTTCTTTCGACTGGGTAACTTAACGACCTTGGAGAAAATAGAGGGATTGAGCAAACCGGTCATCGCCGCGGTCAAGGGCTATGCTCTGGGCGGCGGATTTGAATTGATGATGGCTACGGATATGGTGATCGCTGCTGATGAAGCAAAAATAGGGGACCAGCATATAAATGTGGGTTTGTTTGGGGGAGGAGGCTGCCTCTACCGATTAGCTCTCCTGGTGGGCCGACAAAAGGCCAAAGAGCTGGCTTTCACCGGCCGGGCTTTATCAGGTAAGGAGTCTGAGAAGATAGGGATGATCAATCTTTCCGTTCCAGCCTCTCAACTTGACAGCACTGTGGATAAATTAGCCGCCGAACTGGCAACCAAGAGCCCGGTGGCCCTCAAACTTTCAAAATGGATTATCAACCAGTCTACCATGGTAGATTCAAAAACCCGTCTGGAACTTTCTATAATGTATGGGTTGATTGATGCCGCATCTGAGGATGCAGAAGAAGGACTTCGCGCCTTTTTGGAGAAGAGAAAACCTAACTTTAAAGGACGCTAATAAAGAGTATTAACATTCAGGTAAGGGAGGAAACTTAGATCGTACAGGCATTAGAAGGCATTAAAATTATTGACCTTTCACGTTTCGCCCCCGGTCCATTCTGTACCATGATCCTGGGAGATTTTGGGGCTGATATCATCAAGGTCGAGGAAATCGAGCCGACCGGGCGAAGGGTAGAGCAGATAAAAGGTCTGGATACCGGTATTGTGGCTAAAGAATATGCTACACCAAATGCACCGGAGGACCTGCTGAATCGCAATAAAAGAAGCATCCGTCTAAACCTGAAGACTCCCCAGGGACAGCAGATCTTCTATCAACTGGCTGAAAAAGCCGATGTTGTGGTCGAAGGCTTCCGTCCTGGTGTAACCAAAAGACTGGGGATAGACTATGAGACCCTGAAAATGAAAAACCGAAGGCTTATATACTGCGCCGTCACCGGATTCGGGCAGGATGGACCATACCGCAACGTTCCAGGCCACGATATTAATTACATCTCTCAAGCGGGGGTCATGGGCGCTCTGGGATTACCGGGAGTCCGCCCTCCTTTTCCGGGGAATCTCATAGGGGACATCGCCGGGGGGAGTTTACAAGCAGCCATTGGCATCCTGATAGCGCTGGCTGCCAGAGAAAAAACGGGACTGGGCCAGTTCGTCGATATTTCTATCACGGATGGTGCTGTCGCTCTCATTTCTCAATACCTGGGCCGGTATTACGAAAAGGGTTCTCTCCCGTTAACCGGGGAAAGAGTTACCTGCGGAACAGTGCCTTATTATAATGTTTATCCAACCAGGGATGGAAAACTAATATCCATAGGTTGTTCAGAACCGTGGTTTTTTGCCAATCTATGCCGGCTTTTTGAGTGTGAGCAATTCATCCCATTTGAGAATGATATCCGAAAATCAGATGAGATCACGGCTTATTTCAGAGAAAAATTTCTCTCCCGGACACGGGAGGAGTGGTTTGAAATTTTAACCAAAGCGGATATCCCCGCGACAAAAGTACTCTGTCTGGAAGAAGTGGAAGATGATCCGCACATAAAACACCGGCGGATGGTGATTGAAATAGATAGCCCGGGAAAGCGTAAGGTTAAACAGACTGGAATCCCCATTAAATTATCCGAAACCCCGGGAAGGGTAAAAAATACCGGTTCGAGGCCGGGAGAAAATACCACTGAAATTCTTCTCGAGCTCGGTTATAGTGAAAAAGCTATTCAGGAATTATACGCCGGAAATGTAGTTGGGAAAAATAGTTAAAATATTATTTTTTATAGTCCGTTAATTTGTGAGTGAAATCGATTCACGAAAGGAGAAACATTTATGTCAGATCAATCATGTAACAACCCACCCGCCAAAAAGAAGCAGGTGCCTGTCCAGGAAGGCATTTTCTACCAGCCCCAGTCGCCTTCTGAAAAACCTTATCTCATCGGGTCCAGATGCAAGGTCTGCAACTATACTTGCTTCCCCAAGCTGCTGGTCTGTCCGCGCTGTCTGAAACCCGATTCTATGGAAGAAGCGCACATCGGTCAGAAGGGTAAAATTGATGCCTTCAGCACCTGCAACGCCGCTTTGCCGGGTTTTCCTGCACCTACGATTCAAGGCTATATCAAACTTGAAGAAGGAGCCAGAATCTGGTCACAAATCACCGGCACTGACCCTTCCGGCAATGAGTTAAAATCCGGAGATCCCGTCGAACTTGTAATTGAGAAACTGCGCGAAGAACGGGACGGTACTGAAATCTTGAGCTATAAATACAGACCGGTAAAGAAGTAGGAAGGATAAAAATATGAGAGATGTAGTTATTATTGGCGTGGGAATGACCCGCTTTGGCAAATTTCTGGAGAGAGGCCTGCCGGATTTAGGGCGGGAAGCAGTCTGGAATTCGATCGCAGATGCCAATATTCCGCCCAGGGACATTGAAATAGCCTACGTAGCCAATGCCCTGGGACCGCAGCTAACCGAACTAAAGGGAATTATCGGGGAGCAGGTCCTGGCGGGTGCCGGATTTTTCGGCCTGCCTATAATCAATGTTGAGAACGCCTGCAGCAGTGGTTCTACTGCTCTAAGAGGCGCCTGTCTGGAAGTAGCCAGCGGGAATTATGAGGTAGCCCTGGCACTGGGGGTTGAGAAGCTGTTCTGTGATGATACCGCCAAATCCGCCGCTGCCATGTCTTCCGGGACTCCCTATGCCAAGTTTGGATTCATGTTCCCGGCCCTGTACTCCATGCAACTGAAGAATTGGATGAGCAAGTATAATGTGACCCAGAGACATTTTGCCAAGGTAGCCGTCAAGAACTCGAAGAACGGTTCCCTGAATCCTTATGCCCAATTTAAAAAAGCTTTGACGGTGGATGAAGTCTTGAATTCCAAGGTTATCGCCTATCCGTTGACGCTCTATATGTGCTCCACCATGGGAGATGGGGCAGCCGCCGCTATCGTTTGTAGCCGGAAGGTAGCCCGCAAATACACCTCCAAGCCGTTGGTTGAAGTGGCTGCCTGCGAACTGGTCTCCGGAACAGTCCATTATCCGGATGAACCTCATATCCCTCTGGAGAGTAAAGCAGCGAAGCTGGCTTTTAAAAAAGCTGGGATCGAACCCAAAGATATTAATGTCGCCGAAGTGCACGACGGGATGGCTCCGGCTGAGATGTTGATTTATGAAGAGCTGGGCCTATGCAAAGAAGGCGAGGCAGGCCGGTGGGTTGACGAAGGTGTCACAGAGATTACCGGTAAACTACCGGTCAACCCCAGCGGTGGTCTGGCCGCCAAAGGTCACCCGGTAGCCGCTACCGGACTGGCTCAACTGGCAGAGATTGTCTGGCAGCTTCGGGGAGAAGCTGGACCCAGACAGGTAAAAAATCCCAAAGTCGGAATTACAGAAAACGCCGGCGGCTGGGTCATCGATGATAACGCTGCTTGCGTAGTTACTGTACTAAAAAGATAGGAGTAGGAAAATGGATATTAAAACTGTGGGAGTAGTGGGCTGCGGCATTATGGGGTCCGGCATCACCCAGACTTGTGCTCAATTCGGTTATAATGTGGTGGTTTCTGAAGTCAATCTGGAACTATTAAACAAGGGCATTAAGTCCATCGATTCCATACTCAG